>RZYP01000260.1 GCA_009930275.1 Negativicutes bacterium | reverse complement strand
GCTCAAGGCTGCATAACCTATTAATTTCAGATTTTAATCCGTTGAGAAAATCAACAACAAATAATTTCATTGTATCAGAAAATATAATTAAACTTGCAATTACAGTATTTCATATAGCACCATCTTCTTGTTCGATACCCTTATATTTCCTTTTAACTCATTCCATTAGTTTATAGGAATGAACACGTCTGTAGTCACCAACAAAAATGCGTTGTGTGTTGTTTATAGTTGAAACAACGTAGAAATCAAGAAAATGAAAGGATTCATCATTTTACTCCTGCTTATGGGTATTTTCCAAACAATACTGCCTCAATCACTGAAAACAGTTTCTTATCAAGATGGAACCCAGAAATTAAATGGACTGGTCACCTCAAATGCCGGCAAGCAGTTGCCAGGCGTTCTTATTCTTCCCGCCTGGAAGGGTGCGGACAATGAAGCGCGCATGGCCGCGTTGAATCTTGAGAAAGAAGGATACATTGCTTTCATAGCCGATATCTATGGCGAAGGAAACATACCTTCGGATAATGAAGCAGCTGCAAAACTTTCCGGCACATACAAGAATGACTACAATGCATATCAATACAGGATATCACTGGCTTTGGAGCAGTTGAAAGCACAAGGCGCGAAAGCAGATAAAATAGCGGTGATCGGTTACTGCTTTGGCGGGACAGGAGCTCTGGAAGCTGCACGGGCAGGATTCAACGTGCAGGGAGTGGTTTCCATACACGGCGGATTGAGTAAAGATGCAAGCCGGCCAAACAAGCCCATACAAACGAAAGTGTTGGTGGAGCACCCGGCAGAAGATAAGAGCGTATCGCGGGAGGATCTCGACAATCTGGTAAAAGAATTGAATGAAGGCAATGCCGACTGGCAAATCATCACCTATGCCCACTCCGGCCATACCTTCACAAATCCCGAGTCTCCAGAGTACAACGACGTGATGGCAATGAGAGCATGGAAACATACACTGTTGTTTCTGGAAGAGGTATTGAATTAGTTCACTTGTTTTTATTAGCTAAATTCAAGTTGTAAATGCAACTTTAGTTATTTTTAATTTTTTAGTTCATTATGTATGTTTGACGAAAAAATCGAGGATAACTTTTTTCGAGCTCGATGGGACGGCTCCAAAAGTTATCACCCGCTTTTTTCGAGTGTATTCCAAACTTGCGAAACAATCTGATTTGGAGATAAATAACCAAATCTTTTTCTTGGCCTGTTGTTTAACTGTAGTTCCACATATTGTACATAATCATGTGTGACATAGTCAAAATCAACCTTTCTTGGTATATATTGTCTAACCAGACGATTATAGTTTTCATTTGACCCTCTTTGCCAACTTGCAAATGGTTTGGCAAAGAAGAAGTCAATATTTAATTCAGTGGCTATCATTTGATGGAAAGAAAATTCCTTTCCATTATCAGATGTGATTGTGTGAAGATATGGTTTCCAATCTTTCAAACAATCAATCGTAGCCACAGCAAGTTGTTCAGCATCTTTGCCTGTCAATTTACGGAGTTTAGCCAAACCGGTCGCTCTGTCATTGATGGTTAAGATAGCATTTTTGTGATTTTTACCTATAATCAGGTCTATTTCCAAATCACCAAAACGCTCTCGCTGCTCAACTTCAGGCGGTCTTAGAGAGATATCTGTGCGATTGGGGATTGTGCCTCGCTTGTCGTAAATCACACTTCGCTTCTTATAGCGACGACCCCGGTTTCTCAGGTCAAGATAAAGCGTTCCTTTTTGGCACTTATCTTTCCATATAAACTGATAGATACGTTCGTGTGATACACAGTTATCTCCATTTGTTTTGGCAACACCTGCAATTTGTTCCGGACTGTATTTGAGACGCAATTTATCTCGTACATAAGCCTCAACCTCAGGTGTGAAGGTTCTCGCTTTAGCTTTGTACGCCTGACGCTTCAGGTATTTACGATGCGCTAAATCATCTTTATATTGGCCAGATCGGGCATCTGCATTGCGCCGGATCTCACGACTGACCACTGATTTATCTTTATTTATTACACGGGCAATCTCACATTGTGAATACCCACTTTGCAACATTGTGCAAATAGTATATCTTTGTTCTCTGGTTAAATGACTCATAAATGTCAACTTTGGTCGGTAGACAAGATAAGTCATTTTTTCCATCAGAGCAAGGGGGAGTCATTCCTCCTGGCTCTGTAAAAAACAAACTTCCCTATTTTGTCTGCAAAGTTGCATTTACTAGTTGAATTTTCA
>RZYP01000259.1 GCA_009930275.1 Negativicutes bacterium | reverse complement strand
GAAACGCTCATTGTATATGCCGCTTAATAGTGTACGCCTGTCTTGTGACTTGTAAACCCAATCCTCAAACGTATCACGGATTAAGCGATACTTCTGCATTGCCTTGTCGGTTTCTTCCTGATTCAGTACAGCTCTTCTGTCTGAACCTGTCCCTTCGTAATCAAATACCTTTGGTGGATTTATATGAAGTGCGTGAACGAGGATATCCGCTCCGTTAACCCTACTTGTGCCATACTTTGTTGTTGCATCTACGGTGCCGACTCTGCCATTATGGGAATATTGATCAGCCGCTTTTGAATAGGTGATCACTATACCGTTAGATTTTAGTATGTGTTGCGCAAAATCGGTATATACGCTTGCAGGGATCCATCTGCTACCGGCTCTCGCTTCGATCTGAACAGCTGGGATATCGGCAGGGATTACCTTCTCCAGCTCATCTATATTGTATTGAAATTCTGTGAACCCCTCTTCGACCGCTTTCTTTGCCTCTCTTAGCTTTTTCTTTACATTGCCGGATAAATACTCATCCCTTGTTACGAAGCCGCCACCAGGCTCTTCAAATAGCTTCCCTTTCGCTTCCTGCACAACCTCTGCCATAGACTTCCCCATTAGTTGGGAAATTCTCTCCATATCGATGCCGGCTGTTTCAGACAGGGATGCTATGATAGCTTCATCAATCGATTCTACGTGCGTTTTTTGGCTTATCGGGCTAATTGTTCTCTTAGTAAATATATCGGCTTTCCTACCATCTATCTCAAGCGATTGAACGTTATATCCATCGGCATCTTCCTTTACAATCTTTTTTATTGATTTATCCAGCTTGCCATATTTTTTCACAAACTCATCATATGATTTGTTCAGCTGTGATCTTAGGTTGTCGAGTTCTTTGGAATCGATGTTGATATACTCTGAATATATAAGCCCCATCAATTTATTGCGGAGATCGATATACTTCTCAATCTTTGCAGCAGGTTCATTTATCTTTATTTCAACGGCTACTCCCTCTTCTTTCTTGAAAAGAGATCCATTCAAAATAACTATGTTTCCCTCTTTGACATCCTCGATTGATTGCTTGATATCGTTGGCCTGCGACCCCATTGCGCTTTTCACCGGAGTGAATACCTTTTCGGGAAGCATTGAGCGAATAACCTTTGAAAGGTCTTTTGATGTACCATTGTCAATAAGAGAATAGTCGGTCCGGCTGTATAGTCCACCGGCCTCGATGGTGCCTAACATATTCTCCGGATGGTTAATGAAATACTCATTAACGCTTACTTTCTCCGTTCCTCCATCTTTATGAATCGCATCTACCTCTTTTACACCGATAAATCGCTCCCGGCTATTGCCTGATTTACTCTTCTGCAAGAATATAACGTCTGTTGTAACCTGCGTATTAGCTGTTTTCTGGAATGAATTGCTCGGCAATCTTACTGCTCCCAGGAACTCTGCATTTTGGTTAAGGTACTTGCGAATTGCTTCGTTTCCGGGTGCATCCAGCACTCCCTTGCTTGTTACGAATACGATAAGACCTCCTTCTCTTGCCTGGTCAATCGCTTTAGCAAAGAAATAGTTATGTATTCTGTTTAGGAATTGCTCTTTCTCTCCTTTAAACTTCTTATCGTAAACCTTGTAGTTACCGAATGGAACATTTGAGATTACAAGATCCTGCGAGTTGTTGGGTATGACTGCGTTTTCAATACCGCTTATCTGAACAGCCACATTATCGTGAAGATATTTAAGTATGTTTCCGGTAAGATTATCAAGTTCAACGGCAGATATGTTTGATTTGCCTTTGATTGATTCAGGCATGTAGGTGATAAAGTTGCCTATCCCGGCACTCGGCTCTAATATATTTCCCTTCTTAAAGCCTAATTTCTTCAACCCATTGTAGATACCCTCTATTACCGTTGCTGATGTGTAATGTGCGTTGAGAATTGATCCACGTATCTTGTTGAATGTGTCTTTTGTGCCTGTTGCTGCATCAAACCTATTGGCAAGCTCAATTACCTCTCTCACCTGATCCTTGTACTGGTTATCTGATTTATTCCAGTTGTCTGAATCTGGATCAAGAAGCACTTCCTTCAATCCTCCAAAGCCTACATATCTGCTTAGTATTTTTTTCTCGTCAGGTGTAGCCTTCCTGTTTTCTGTGATTAAGGTTAAAACGGTGCGTATTGCTTCAATGTTGTCAGCATACTTCTTGCTTTTGTTGAATGCTTCAACATCATTTCGGTCGGCTTCAAAT
>RZYP01000058.1 GCA_009930275.1 Negativicutes bacterium | reverse complement strand
ATAAACGCTTTCAATTGCATCGGGTTTTTTGTAATCACAGCAAAACCTCCATATATCTGAGTATCCTGGGCTTTACGCGTAACAGTTCCGCGTATTCCAGGAGTTTTGCCACATCCTTTTCCCTGGAAACAGCATATGCTTTCATTGCCGGAGTCACAAGCTGTATATCATAGGCGCTTTTACCTTTTACGATGTCGCACAGTGTCCTCTCCACGTTATAGATGCGAAGAGGATTCCCGCAAGGGGAGGGTTTTTCTGTAATACCCAAATCATATATTTCGGGTATTACGAATTTTGAATTCGCATTATGTCTTTTAAGTCCGGCGGCGTTGTAGCCGTGGGGGAATGTCAGAGTGTAGCTTATCGGAGTGCGATCGGAAAGTCCGTGCAGATACAAAGCCGTTTCATTGGAAAAAATGCCTTTTGAAAAACGGTATTGCAGGAAATACATTTCGTCTTCCCACGTTTCAGGCAGCGCATAGATTCCTCTTGCCACGCGATATATACGATTTGTCGTGACAAGCTCGCCCAGCGCGCGCCGCTGAATTCCCGCTGCAGTTACCTCCGAAGCAGTAATAAACCCCTTGCCATCTTTAAGCATTTTCAAGATCATTTCGCAGTCGTTCATAACCGTCACCTCCTGCATGAACATTCACGCTACAAACTATAGCATAATGTAGTGTGAATGTTCAACAAGCGATGATCTATACCGGCAATTAATTCGGTCTCTGTCATGCGTATCGAATCGCTGATCAGGAATCCCAGCCATTGATGATACCTGCTGCGAACCGGTCGGCAAGGACCTGTATGACTTTTTTCTCCTCGTCTGTAAGCCATTCCGGACGTATATATTTAGCGAGACGTTCGTCAATGATGTCAAATGCCTCAGCAGCCTCCAGGATCTTGCATTTCCTGTCCCAGAGTAGTAACAGCAGGTTCGGATACAAAGTGAAATCGAAAGTGTCTTCACTGGTGCTTTTCATGTTGACGAAATCATTCCTTTGCCGTTGCGATCGCAATCGTTACGTTATCCTGATAGGCAACGTCTTTTTCAAGAGTAGCCTTTATCAGTACGTTTGCCCATTTTTGCGGGTCAGGGTCATAAGCATCGATGATCTCATCTTCATTCAACGTCTTGTAAAGACCATCAGTACAGAGGAGAACAGAAGTCCCTGGCGATAGCCTGGTTTTCCCGGAAGAAATCTCCTTAAGCTCCCATATGCCGATAAAGCTGCTGATCGAATCCCGTCTTGGGTGTTTATCTGCAAAAGCTTTATCTATCTTACCTTCTGCCACTGCAGCATCAAGAACGTTGCCGTAGAGGTGATCCTCGTTTATCTGCTCCAGCCCTGCATCAGAAAAGAGGTATATGTGGCTGTCGCCCACGGAGATCCAGTAAAGCATGTCGTTTTTTATAAGTGCAGCAATAAGGGTAGTTCCGCCGACAGTTCTTACACCTCTGCTAATCATAAAACCAACGACTTCATTATTTGCATAACGCGCAGCCTGAAGCAGTGCTTCAGGAACATCATATATTTCGTCCTCGGTGATAAGGAAACCCTTTAACGCTTCACATGCTATCTGTGCGGCTTCCTTCCCGAAACTGGCTCCGCCGATCCCATCGCAAACGACAAGAAGATTCCGGTCAGCTTGCGCTGTGTGACCAAAAGCTGGAGTCGAAATATAAAATGCGTCTTGTTGGTTCTCGCGTCTACCAATGTCCTGTGTGCCGCCCAGTAATATTTTCATTTTGTTCTCCCTCAAACCGAATGCTATAGTGCCTGACGACATTATACCGCTTCGGCAATAATGCCATCAGGCAACGAGTCCGTGCAGTAAGATGTTCAATTCTTATCGCTGATGTTTCCTTCTCGGTGGTCCATATTAAGTTCTTCATGCTCCACAACGTTTATTTGGTCGGTCTCGGCAATGTCCTTTGTTAAAACATCTTCATCTTTATTAGCCTTCTCTGTTAAGCTAATGTCAGAATTCAGGGTATCGTATAACCTCTGATCATTTAACAACACTAGCAAAATTTTAAATTGTGGGCAGAATGACGACAAAAACCTCATGATAATTCCTCCTTATATATGCGGACATTTAATGTTATGGATGCTATTTGCATTCATGAGTCCATATGGAATATATCTATGAAGAAATAAGTAAACAAAAAATATAAAGCAAATTTCACAGCAGATTCTATGCTGTCAGGTCCCTTGTATGTCTACAACAGATATACTTTCGTATTGATAAAATATTTTTACAATTTAAACTATATTACTAACGTTATGTTAAAATTGTGAACAGTGCTTGTTTTTCTGATTTACTTTGAAAGGGGACTAGCGTGTTTGAAGGGATCGAAAGTCAAATCCAAAAAGCGTGTTAGTGACCATGGCGAGGTATTCACAGGAGAGCGCGAAGTTAATGCCATGCTCGATCTCGTCAAGGCCGAAACTGAACGTATAGACAGTAGATTCCTTGAACCTGCCTGCGGAGACGGTAATTTCCTGGCTGAAATACTTAGGCGAAAACTGACGGTTGTAAGGAAAAGATATTCAAAATCACCCTCTGAGTACGAAAAGTATGCTGTGATCGCTGTGTCGAGCATTTACGGCGTGGAATTATTAGAAGACAACGTGGATGAGTGTCGCAAGCGTCTTTTTGACATATTTGAGTCTGAGTACAGCTGCTGTTGCGGCAAAGAGACAGATGAGGAATGCCGAATGGCTGTCAGGTTCATCCTTTCCCGTAATATCCTCTGCGGCGATGCTCTCACTTTGCTTGATGCCAAAAAAGAACCTATAGTCTTTTCGGAGTGGGCAATGGTCAAGGACAACATGATAAAAAGAAGGGATTTCGAACTGAGCGGACTAATGGAAAGCAGTGACCGCCAGTCTCGCATTACTGCAGTGAACAGGGTCTACGACCCGGAGATAAAGGCTTTTTTACCGCCGCCAATAAGGGAATATCCCCTGACGGATTATAGGAGGGTACAATATGCCGACGACCAGTAAGGAAAGCTCTTTCAACCCCGATGTCCTTTCATGCCTTGCGAACCTGAGCAGCGATGAAGTATTCACTCCCCCAAAAATTGTCAACGACATGCTGGACATGCTGCCTAAGAAGCTGTTCCGGGATCCCAATGCTACTTTCCTTGATCCTGCCTGTAAAACCGGGGTATTTCTTCGGGAAATTGCAAAACGCCTTATTGAGGGCCTTGAACAGACCGTCCCTGACCTTAATCAAAGACTTGAGCACATATACAGACACCAGCTCTTCGGAATTGGGATGACGGAAATTACCGCCCTCATGTCTAGGAGAAGCCTTTACTGTTCAAAATATGCTGATGGGGACTACTCCGTTGTAAAATTCCAGGAACCTGATGGCAACATACGATACAAACGGATAAAACATACATGGAGTGGCGGCTCCTGTATATTCTGTGGAGCTTCACAGGAAAAATACCAAAGAAACACTGGCCTTGAATCGCACGCCTATGAATTTATACATAAGGACAATTCGGAGGGAATATTCAAAATGAAGTTTGATGTCATTATAGGAAATCCGCCTTATCAGCTTGATACAACAAAAGGTTCTGGAAAACAGGCAAAACCTATATATAACCTGTTTGTTGAACAAGCAAAAAAACTTAATCCGCGTTTTCTTATTATGATTATCCCTTCGAGGTGGTTTGCTGGGGGGATGGGGTTAGATAAATTTCGTAGTGAAATGATTCAAGATAGACATATTACGAAAATAGTTGATTATGTAAACGCAAAAGACTGTTTTCCACAAAACAGTATAAGTGGGGGTGTTTGTTATTTTTTGCGCGAACGTGACAGATTGTCTGACTGTCAGTTCACTAATATTAACAATGGACAAGAAACAACAATGATTCGCCCCCTTAACGAATTCAGTACTCTTGTCAGATACAATAATGCTATCCCTATTCTTCATAAGGTTCGAGCTCTTGCTGAGCCTCTTCTGGATACAATAACTAGCCCTTTAATGCCATATGGCATAACAACAGACGTTAGAGGTGAAGCAAAAAGAACGTCAGAAAAGCAACTTGTTCTTCATGCTAGTAATGGAATAACTTACATTGATCCGAGTTTAGTTACAAACGGAATAGATACCATTAATAAATACAAGATCCTTATAAGCGCAACTAGTGCAGAACATGCATGTGAACCAGGAAAGGACGGCTATTTTAAAGTATTAACTTCTTCTTTAAAGGTTATCGGTCCTGGCGAAGTATGTACTCATTCGTACTTTACTATTGGTCAATTCGATGATAACAACATGGCTAAAAACTTGTTATCTTACATAAAGACTAGGTTTGTACGTTTCCTTATGCTTTTATCAATGAGCTCAATACACTTATCAAAACTAGTATTTTCATTTATTCCCCTTCAAAACCTTTCAAAACCATGGACAGACAAAGAACTTTATCAGAAGTATGGACTTACTGAAGACGAAATATTGTTTATAGAATCCCTCATAAAGCTGATGGATCAGGAGGAAACCGAAGATGCCCAGGAATAACCTCTTTCCCGAACGTCCAAGCGTCAATCCTACCATATATGCTTACGAAGAATTGAGCACCGAATATAAGGGCCTGCTTAAAATCGGATACACGGAAGTAAATGTCGATAAAAGGGTCGCAAGGCAACATGACATCAAGCATCCTGACGGCAAACTTCCCTATAGGATAGTACTACGAGAACCGGCACTTTACGCTGACGGGTCATCTTTTACGGATCACGATGTCCACAGGATCCTCAAGAAGAAAGGCTTCGTCCACGAAGGCGGAGAATGGTTCAGGTGCAGCAAAGACGACGTGCTTGCAGCAGTTGTAGCTGTAAAGACAAGGACAGACAATACGGAGAACCGTATAAGGTCATTTACGATGCGTCCTGAACAAGAGGCCGCTGTCTCCAAGACAGAAGAGTACTTCCGCAGTATGATGAAAAGCGAACACGGAAGGGTCCCGAAGTTTCTCTGGAACGCAAAAATGCGATTCGGCAAAACATTCGCCGCATACCAGCTCGCAAAGAGAATGCGATATAAAAAAGTCCTTGTCCTGACTTTCAAGCCAGCGGTGGAAGCTTCCTGGGAAGAGGACCTTATGACCCATACGGACTTCGATGGCTGGCAGTTTTACTCTAGAAACAGCATTAAAACTCCGGTAGAGCTTGACCAAAAGTGCCCAATAGTATGCTTCGGCTCTTTCCAAGATTACATGGGAATAGACAGGGAGACCGGGGGGATCAAGCCAAAAAACGAATGGGTACATACTATAAACTGGGACCTCGTAATATTCGACGAATACCATTTCGGGGCATGGCGCGACAACGCTAAGAAACTATTTGAGCAGGAAGACGAAGACACTTACGATGCCATGGATATTGAATCATACAAGGAAAAAGAAGCCGACAACGCATACAACGAATCTTTTCTTCCGATAACTTCGTCATCCTACCTCTTCCTTTCGGGTACTCCCTTTCGTGCCCTGAACTCAGGGGAATTCATAGAAGAACAGATATATACCTGGACTTACTCAGATGAACAGAGGGCAAAGGAAGAATGGGATGGAGAAGGCGAGAACCCTTATTTAGCACTGCCCAGGATGGTCCTCCTTACTTACAAAATCCCCGAACACATTCAGGAAATTGCAAGTCGGGGCGAATTCAACGAGTTCGATATCAATACCTTCTTTTCCGCTGAAGGTCACGGAGAAAAAGCAAAATTTATATACAAGGATCATGTCCAGAAGTGGCTTGATCTTATCCGCGGAGCATGCCTTGAGACTACTGTGGACGAGCTTAAACTGGGAGCAAAGCGCCCTCCAATGCCATATTCAGATGTAAGGCTACTGAACGTCCTTACTCATACTCTATGGTTTTTGCCAAACGTGGCCTCCTGCTACGCAATGGCAAACCTGCTCAGAGAGAAGCAGAATGTGTTTTATCATGACTACAAACTGAACATATGCGCCGGTTCCGGGGCAGGTATCGGACTTTCCGCATTGGGCCCAGTGCGAGATTCAATGAGAGACCCTCTTCACAGTAAAACTATAACCCTCTCCTGCGGAAAACTGACCACCGGGGTAACGATACGTCCCTGGACAGGCATATTTATGTTGCGAAACCTCTCTTCACCCGAGACATATTTCCAGTCTGCTTTCCGAGTTCAAAGCCCGTGGACCGTCAAACGTGAGAATGGGGACGGTGAAGAGATTATTAAGAGGGAATGCTATATATTCGATTTTGCGCTGGACCGCTCTTTGCGACAAATATCAGATTACAGCTGCCGCCTGAATGTCAGCGAAAGAAGCGTTGAAAGGAAGGTAGAAGAGTTCATAAACTTCCTCCCTGTACTTGCTTATGACGGCAGCTCCATGAGGGCAGTAAATGCAGCAGAGATACTTGATATAACCACCGCCGGAACATCTGCTGTCCTACTTGCCAGACGCTGGCAGAGTGCGCTACTTGTAAACGTAGACAATGACACACTGAAAAGGATCATCGCAAGCGAAGAGGCAATGGCTGCGATCATGAAGATAGAAGGCTTCAGGGCTCTTGGCTCCAATTTCATAGAAACAGTCATCAATAAGAGCGAATCTGTGAAAAAAACAAGGAAAGAGAGCGAACATCTGACTTCTAGGCAGAAAGACAAGCTCTCAAAAGAGGAAAAGGAATATAAGAAGAAGCGCAAGGAGATCCAGGGAAAGCTTATCAAGTTCGCGACTAGAGTCCCCATCTTTATGTACCTTACGGACTACAGAGAACGTTCTCTGAGAGATGTCATAACTCAGCTGGAACCGAAACTCTTCAAACGTGTGACCGGACTGGAGATAGCGGATTTTGAGATACTTCTTGCCCTTGGCGTTTTCAATGCAACACTGATGAATGAAGCCATCTTCAAGTTCAAGCGTTATGAGGATGCCAGCCTAAGGTACGCTGGAATCGACCGTCATAGTAAAGATGAACCGGTAGGCCTCTTTGATACGGTTATAAGCCGTGAAGATTACGACAGGATGTCAGAACAGCTTATAGAGATACCGGTTATTCCGACGGGGGATTAATTATGAACACAAGAGGGAAAAATATTACTTTATTTCTCATGGACGGCTCGGCTACAGGTCGTATAAAGTGTACTTTTGCCAACTGGACCGGAGTCGCATACAAAATCCCGAGAACTGAACTAGACAGCTGTCGAGAACGAAGCGACCTTAAGCAAAGCGGTGTCTATTTCCTGTTCGGTACATCAGACGAAACGGGCAAAAGCGTTGTATATATAGGACAAGCCGGATCCAGGAAGAAAGGCGAGGGGATCCTATCTCGTCTTCAGGAACACAAACGCAACCCAGACAAAGATTACTGGACAGAAGCAGTTATATTTACTACATCAAATGACTCCTTTGGAGCTACTGAAATCAGCTATCTTGAGAACCGATTCTGTAATATGGCAATAGATGCTGAACGCTATAAAGTTAAAAACAGCAATGATCCTGCACCCGGACATATTACAGAGGAAAAAGAAAGCGAACTGGAAGAGTTTATTGACAATGCAAAGATAGTAATGGGTACACTCGGACATAGGGTATTTGAGCCCCTCATTAAAGAGAAAAAAAACGATTCTGTACTGGAGAAGGAATCCATCGATGGCCAGATCCTGTATTTTAAGAGAAAAATCAGAAAAAGCGGACAAATTATAGAGGCAAAATGCAAACAAACAGAAGAAGGCTTTGTTGTCTTAAAGGGAAGCATGATATATACGATCGATTCTGATCGCATTCCACCTGGAGTAAAAAAAGCCCGTATTAATGCGGCGATAGACAAGAATGGGATTTTACAAGAAAACGTTCTGTTACTCAGCCCCTCTTATGCAGCAGCTTTTGTAATCGGTGACCACACTAACGGACTAACTGCATGGAAAAACCAAGCGGGAAGGAACTTAAAAAACATAGAGAGCAGCTAAAATAATCTTACTTGTTTTTTTTTTTTAACATCAAGACGATTAACTCCATTATGGAGAGGTTCTGTAAGAGAAAGAACGAGGATATTTTATTGTGAATCTGCGCAAATCAAAAACAGATAATGCATCTCTATTTTTAGCACAGGGAAGGTGTAGAGAATGAAATTTACAGATGGGATGCTTGATAGCTATGCTCAACCCTTAAGCCCGACGGAAGATACGCAATGCAAAAACGCAATCGGTATGGTAAGGGATGCACTGAAAGTCTTTTCCTTTACGGACGACAATAAAGCAATCACACCATTGTATTCAGACACTTTGTCCTACTCAATCGAAATGCGTTCTATATCCGGATCAAGAAAGATTAAAATCTTTGTTCAAGGTTCCTACGCTAACAATACAAACGTAAGAACAGAGAGCGATGTTGACATTGCAGTTGTGGAAGAAAGTACTTTCAGACCAGAATATCGTCCATTGGGACAAAGTCATTCTATCTATGGTTTTACTGTTCCACCTACACCCACAATAAAATTCAAAGACGAGGTAGAAGAAGCCTTAAAAGCAAAGTTTGGTGCAGATGTTAAAAGAGGGAATAAATCAATAAAAGTTCGCGGGAACACATACCGAAAAGACACTGATAGCGTTCCTTGCCGCAGGTACAGAGATTATCGAAATGACTACCTCAATGATGTAGATAATTATCTGGGCGGAATTATAATTTATCCTGACAGTGGCGGAGAGATCCTCAACTTCCCAGAGCAACATATAAAAAATGGGCGGCAAAAAAACATAGCAACTAACGGATATTTCAAAAAAATGGTGCGAGTTATTAAGAAAATTCGTAATATTATGAAAGAAAATGATATATTATCTGCTCGCAATGTTGGATCGTTTGTTCTTGAATCGATGTTATGGAATGTTCCAGATAGTTGGTACCTCGATAACTGTGAAAAGTACCGAAAGGTCTTCGCCTTTAATTTATTAATCGATCATTTAAATGCGAATAAGATTTTTTTCACTTCTTGGAAAGAAGCCAACGGAATAAAGAATCTTTGCCCAGAGCAGGATTCATATAGTAAATTATGTAAATTCCTTGATGACCTATCCGAGTTCTACGAGTTTGTTTAAACGGCGGGAGATACTCCATGAAAGTTAGTCAGCTGATAAAACCATTAGTTGTAATTGGATGTGTCGTGTTCGTGATTTGCTGCTTAGTACAAATGCCGATAGTCTGGTACGACTGTTTGTCATACATTGGTTATTCGATTACCGTGGTAACTGTTCTGTTCTTATTATACGACCGCTGGGTTTGGCGTTTCATTCCATGGAACCGTCCTCCTGTTTTGAAAAAGCACTATAAAGGTATAATTAGTTACTATGATAAACTTGAGGCCAAGACAAAGCATATTGATATTACTGTGAGACAAAACCTGTTTTCGATAAAGGTAAAAACTCGTACTGACATAAATGAAAGTTATACTATTGCATCCTCAATTGAGCAAGAATATGACAGTTACTTTCTGTATTACATATATATAACTAATCCTGATGCAAGTGTTCAAAAACATAATCCAATTCAGCATGGCACTTGTCGAATGACGCTAGAAAAAGATACTCGAACTATCAAAGGTAAATACTGGACGACAAGCCAGACGACAGGTGACATTCAATGGCAAGAGGATAATGATTAAGCGTAAGTTAGGTCTGAATGCCGGAGATATGCTGAGAGAATTGATAACAGGATCGTGAGGTAGAAAAAAGATAACCGGAGGTTTAAACAGCAAAGAGCCCCGGTTATCTATTTTAATTTCAAACTTGATTTTAAAAATACACAAACTGCCCAGACTACACTTTTCCCTCCAGTTTATCCGCCCACCATTGGGCCAATTCAGCCCTTTGCGTCATAAGGATCTCGGGCGGGTACTGGGGCTTGCCATCTGCCGTAACAGCATTAAGAAAGGTCTTCACGACGAAAAATATTCCACCCAATATCGTCATAATATGCTTACCTTAATAAATAATCTGAATTTACATTAAAATTGTAGACTATAATATCTTGGAGATAATCGATAACAAAGGGTGGATAAAACGTGACCCATCTGAAAAAAAGATATGCAATAAGATGTTATGCAGGGATAACAATGTTGACTGTATGGCTATTGAGCCAGACAGTTCAGTTCACCTTTAAGCCTGTTTATTCAAGTCTTTCAACTTCAATAATGCTTGATGAGGGTGGATACCTTCTGCTTTCTGCAATGTGGCTTGTCGCCAACAATGCTCTGCGTGCAATATTTCTTTATAGTGGATGGTTTATGTTATCAGATGGTATTGCTGAAAAATTCAATTTAAAATATTTAGAATGGATTCTGCCACCTGTCGCTATTCCTATAAGTTATTTTGGGATCGCCTTTCTGAATTTCCCATCCGTGCCTCATTTCGGAGTTCCTGCAGTTATTACATTGATCAGCGTATGGCTGCTGCAGTATATTGCCCGTGACGTTACAAGGACGGGCTATAAATTCGCAATTCAGGCAGTAGTTGTTTTTTCGATTCAATGGCTTGATCTTATACCAATGCTTACACCATATGGTTTTGGTTGGGGAGAGCTGAGTTATGCTGTAAAGAACACCTCAAAATTAATGGGGAAAGATAAACTGTTGAATGTGATGTGCAGCATAGCATTCTGTTTAAGTGCTTTAGCGTCGCTGATTTTAACCAAACTTTTCGTAAGTTACGAGAAACAGCTCAAACAATTGAGGCTTTTAAGGCAGCGTGAACGCCAAATTACTGCGATGCGTACAGAACAGCCTCGCCTGAGGCTTTACC
>RZYP01000012.1 GCA_009930275.1 Negativicutes bacterium | reverse complement strand
GAGCCAACCGGTTCAGCAGTAGAAATGTAGTCTTCAATTATTATTTGCAGGATTCTTTTCTTTCTTTCATTAAGCAGCACCATTACACCTCCTGCCTTTCTAACTTTGTTAGCACTCTCTTGCTTGGAGTGCTAACATCTGATATAAAATTACCACTTACCGCAAATGTTGTCAAGCTTTTTAGTGCAAGATTATAAAAATAGCTCGAAAATTTCGTTGCCGAACTTCATACCAAGTTTAGTTAATCTTAGACTATTTCCATTTGAGTCCAAGCTTAACATGCCCTTACCAATATATCTATTTATTTCCTGTCCAAACAGGGCCATAACATCAGCACCAAAACGCTCTTTCGCAAGAGACAAATTAATACCTTCACTTGTACGCAGACCCAAAAACATGAACTCAGCCAAACTTGTCCTGTCTGATAAAACTTCTATTGTTGGCGATAACCCGCTTATATAATCCTCAATTCCCGCAACGTTTGTCATTCTCTTTTTCCCGTCAAAGGAACAAGCGGCACTACCGAACCCAAAATAAGGAAGATATCGCCAATAAATCAGGTTGTGCAGTGATTCCTGCCCGGCACGAGCAAAATTTGATATTTCATAGCGGCTGAACCCCCGGCTTTCGAGATAAGAAAGAGTATGCTCGTACATGCCTTCACTTTCTTCTTCACTCGGAAGAACTAAAGAGCCGTCCTCTAACTTTGCAGCCAACGGCGTTCCTTCCTCGACTGTCAGGCCATAAACCGACAAATGGGCTACGCCGGATTTTACTGCGGCAGCTAGCGTATAGTCGAACGTCTGCAGAGTTTGAGTGGGCAAGCCATAAATAAGGTCCGCACTTATACGCTTAAAACCTGCTTGAGCAGCAAGTTCAATAGCTTGCAATGCCTCCGACGCAGTGTGCATCCTTCCAATTATTCTCAGCTCTTCATCAATTAAAGTTTGTACGCCAAAACTGACTCTGTCTATACCAAGTTTGCGATATTGGCGGAGCCTGTCCAAATCAACTGTTCCCGGATTCATCTCCATCGTCACTTCCGCCGGTTGCCGCCAAAGGCCTTCCGCTTTCAAGGAATTAACTAACATGGCAATATCCGCGACAGGCAAAAGTGATGGCGTGCCGCCACCTAAAAAAATGGTAGCCTGCTCGCTTACCGCCATCTCGCCGGCTCTCCTCTTGATTTCTGAGCACACAGCCAAAGCATATTGATGCATCAGCTCATTCTTGCCGGCAAACGAGGCAAAGTCACAATATAGGCATTTTTGCAAACAAAAGGGGATATGTATATATATCCCCTGAATTTCTTCCCACTGTTTTATCATTTTCATCAATCCATTTTTAAAATTGCCATAAAGGCTTCCTGTGGTAATTCGACGCTGCCTACCTGCTTCATGCGCTTCTTACCTTCTTTTTGCTTTTCCAAAAGTTTCCTTTTGCGAGAAATATCACCGCCATAGCACTTGGCTAAAACATCTTTACGCATAGCGCGTACTGTTTCACGGGCGATTACCTTGTTACCGATGGCCGCTTGTACAGGAATCTCAAACATTTGTTTTGGAATAAGCCCTCTTAATTTCTCAACAAGCTGGCGTCCGCGCCTTTGGGCACTGTCCCTGTGAACGATTGCTGACAAGGCATCAACAGGTTCTCCATTCAGGAGAATATCAACCTTAACCAGGCTTGATGGTCGGTAACCATGCAGTTCATAATCAAGCGAAGCATAGCCCCTGGTAGCGGATTTCAAACGGTCAAAATAATCGTATATAATTTCACTAAGCGGCAGGGAATAGTGTATCATAACCCTGTTCTCGTCAACATAAGTCATATTCTCATACTCACCGCGTTTTTCCTGTGAAAGCTCCATGACAGGACCAACATATTCTTTTGGTGCAATGATGGTCGCTCTTACATAAGGCTCCTCAACATGGTCAATGACAGTCGGGTCCGGGAAAAGCGCCGGGTTATCCACCATTTCGACATCGCCATTAGTCATAAATACTTGATAAATAACGTTCGGTGCCGTTGTAATCAGTGTAAGGTTATACTCTCTTTCGAGTCTTTCTTTGATGACATCCATGTGCAGGAGGCCCAAAAAGCCGCAGCGGAAACCAAAACCCAAAGCAAGCGAAGTCTCCGGTTCAAAGACAAGAGATGCGTCGTTTAACTGCAATTTTTCCAAAGCATCACGTAAGTTATCGTAGTCAGAGTTTTCAACCGGATATAAGCCGCAGAAAACCATCGGTGTTGCTTTGCGATAACCTGGTAACGCCGCAGCAGCAGGGTTCTTGCTATCGGTAACGGTGTCCCCGACACGGGCGTCCTTAACATTCTTAATTGCCGCAGCAAAAAAACCAACCTGGCCAACTTCCAAAACATCAACATTGACCAAATCAGGTTTGAACACGCCAACCTCTGTTACTTCGAACACTTTACCCGTAGCCATCATTTTGATGCTCATGCCTTTACGGATTTGGCCGTCAACGACACGAATATACAAAACGACACCTTTATAGGCATCAAATTTTGAATCAAAGACCAAAGCCTTCAAAGGCTTTTTCTCGTCACCCGTTGGTGCCGGAACTTTTTTTACAATAGCTTCCAGAACTTCCTCTATACCCAGTCCCGTTTTGGCACTTGTAAAAACCGCCTCCGAAGCGTCAATGCCAATAACTTCTTCAATTTCTTTCTTAACTTTTTCCGGATCGGCACTTGGAAGATCGATTTTATTGATAACCGGAATAATTTCCAAATCATGCTCCAGAGCCAAGTAGACATTGGCCAACGTCTGTGCCTCAATTCCCTGGCTGGCATCAACGACCAAAAGCGCACCTTCACAGGCCGCCAATGCGCGCGAAACCTCATAAGTAAAATCAACATGCCCCGGAGTGTCAATCAAATTCAGCATATAAGTATTGCCATCCTTGGCTGTATAGGAAATGCGTACAGCCTGGGCCTTAATTGTAATACCTCTTTCACGTTCCAGGTCAAGCTGATCGAGAACTTGTT
This sequence comes from Negativicutes bacterium, assembly GCA_009930275.1. The sequence continues at coordinate 36,212 of RZYP01000012.1, read as the reverse complement.
CCTCCATTTCCCTCTTTGACAAGGTTCCCGTGCTTTCAATCAAACGGTCGGCAAGCGTTGATTTGCCGTGGTCAATATGTGCAATAATTGAAAAATTTCTAATTAATTCCTGAGACATTTTTTTACCCCTGTCTTTCTCTGAAACTCGTTATATAATATTTTTATGTTTTTAGTAGTTTTATTATTATAACATTTCGTACGCTTTTCTAGCAAGGAAACCATCACCATGTCCCAAAAACACACTTTTTGCATTATAACATACTGTCTTAAACAAATTTCTTGCCAAAAAGCTTGCGACGTGATAAAATTCCTTAGTAAAGTAATTTTAGGAGGTGAATTCATTGCCAAATATTAAATCTTCTATCCGTAGCGTAAAAACCGATGCAGAACGTCGTGCCAAAAATGCTCCGATTAAAGCGGCTCTCCGCAACGCTTCCCGTAAAGTTGTTGCTTTGACCGATAACGGCGCAAAAGAAGACGCACAAGCTACTTTCGTTAATGCAACCGGTTTACTTGATAAAGCTGCTCGTAAAGGCGTAATCCACAAAAACGCGGCAGCCCGCAAGAAATCCAGACTTGCTAAACGTGTTAATTCAATGGCTTAAGCAACAATATAAACCTGCTCGTCGAGCGGGTTTTTTTGTTTATATATCGATTATATAAAAAAACCTGCTCTAATGAGCAGGTTTTTTATTGCCTTTTTAGAGCTTGCAGCCTTCTCTCGCCACAATGCGGTCGAGAATTTCCCCAGCTTTGAAAATAACAAGATTGCACTTGATTTCATCGTTTCTATATTTTTCTTTGAGGCACTTGCAGTCGGTACAGCCCATTTCGTTTTTGAAGGCTTCAATAAATTCACCTTCCAATTCTTTGATGCGACCGCACTCATGCGCGCGCTGTTTGACATAAAGATGGCTCAAAACCATTATCCCGCCGGTTATTGCGCCACAAGTGCTTTCCACACCCATGCCTCCGCCAAAACCTGCAGCCAGCTTCAACGCCTCAGGCGGCAGTTTTAGATCATATGCCCAATTCGCTCCATAGAGTATTTTCTCAGCGCAGTTCAAATCAGTATCATTGCCAAACCCTTTTTGTAATAAGTCCAATAACATAAAGAATACCTCCTCAAATAAATGTTGAAACCCTGTATTTAACGCCCTATGACAGAATTCCCGTAATTTCTTATTTTAAAGCTTCCAATGACTCTTCATTGACAATATGTACATTTATTTTCAAAAGATGTTCGGCGGCAACGCCGTTACCTGCTATTCTTTTGCCGGTAAATGTTCCATCATAGATAATGCCACAACCGCAAGAAGGACTGTTTGCTTTCAATACAGCTTGCCGGCAGCCAAGATCAGCCGCCATTTCGGCAGTTTTTTCAGCTCCGAGGGCGAATGGTTTAGTAACATCAACCCCTTCTTTGTTAAACACTGCTTCTCCCCTGCGCTCAGCTGCCGGTCTCGGTGTTGAGAGCCCACCCAGGATTTCCGGGCAAACAGGCACTAAATTGTAACGTTCCGCTAAAGCAGCGACTGCCTCCGTAGTCTTAATCTCTCCATTATACCTGCACTTTATTCCCAATAAACAAGCACTAACCAACAGCGGTTCTTTTCTCATATTATCACCCTTTATCCGAATTTTCACTAAGGAATATAATTAATATCTCTTCAAGTTGAGCGAACCGTCTGCCGCCTTTACGCAAATCCATATTTATCTTTGCTATAGCCATTAAACAGCGTTCCAAGCTGTCCGTAGTGAAGTATGCCGCCTGCGCCATTGTTTTTTGCGCAACAAATGGATGCATCTTCAATTCTGTCGCAATAGCCGACTTATCCTTACCCGTCTCCATGAGTTCTTTGACTTGCCATAACTTCCTTATCTGAGAAGCGACGATGCCGCAAACCTTGAGAATATTGGTTCCTCGTTTTTCTTCAAGAGCTAGTAGACCCAGCATATCTTCTGTTTTTCTTTCGGCAATAGCGTTGGTCAACGCAAAAATCGAAACTTCTGGTAGTTCAGAAAAAATATTCTCAACATCCTGGCGCGTCCATCTCTTTCTTGTTCCGGTATAGACAGCCAGTTTTTCAATCTCCTTGGTCAAAAGCAACAGTGGAACATTGTCGGTGTCAGCCATATATTCGATAACAAGTTCAGCTGCGCCGTAATCCCAGCTGCAGCCTTGCAAAGAGGCCTGTTCCTCCAGCCAAGGACGCAGATTGTAGGATTTTATGCTTTTACTTTCCACAACGCCGGCGACGGCCAGCATGGTCTTATAAAATTTAGAACGTTTATCAAGCTTGGCAACTGTACATAAAACCTGACAAAAATCAGGCACATTACTCAACAATTCCGCTAACTTTAACTGTTGTTCCTTGCGCCCTTCGCTTTCCTGCTGCTTATCCTGTTTCAGTATTTTAGGCTCTTTGATAACAACCATGCTTTTGCCTGAGAAAAAAGGGTAAATGTTGACGGCTGTCTCCAGTTCCTTAAAGGGCAGTTCTTTATCAAAAACCGTGATAGACCTGTCCCTTTCATCGACATCTACAAAGGTTGCCTGTAATACAGCTTTTGCGACTTTTTCTTTATAATAATCTTCCTCGCCCCAAATAATCAAAACGTTCGGTATTTGTTCACGCTTGTTTAAGGCCTCAAGGATTTTTTCTGCCGATAATTCCATTTTTTACTCCCCGCTAGAAATATTTAGCCTGATATCGATAACTATACCATGCACACTTTGAACCGTCAAAAACAACTTTAATATTTCCTAACTGATCTGTGCGTAATACCTTTGAACCAATTTGGTTCAATTTTTCCAAAGTTTCCGGGGCCGGGTGGCCAAACCTGTTATCTGCTCCGACAGAAACAACTGCCAGCTGCGGCTTTATCGCATTCAAAAAAACTGGCGTCGAAGAGGTTTTTGAACCATGATGCGATACCTTAAGTACATCGGCACTGATATCTGCACTTGCCGCTGCAATTTCCTCGTCTTCTGTTGCATCCCCAGTAAAAATTATACTTTGACCATCAAACGATATTCGCATAATAGCTGAGCTTTCATTGCTATTCTCATTTTTTTGTTCAGAAACTATTTCAGGTGCTTCAACAATTTCAATTTGACATTCACCCAATTCATAGTCCTGCCCACTGGCAATTTTTTTCACCTTACTGCGTCCTTTGACGGCGGTCAGCAACTTTGCCACGTCCTCACTTGGTTCCTCCCTCGGCAATAGAATGTTGTCTATTTTAATCGAATGAGCAAGACCGGCCGCACCGCCTGCGTGGTCATGATGCCCGTGACTTAAAGCGAGGACGTCAATCTTATTGATACCCAGATATCTCAAAAAAGGCACTAAAATTCGTTCACCTGTATCGTAATTTCCTCTCATGCCCCCCGTGTCAATCATGATGGTTTTTTTCTCCGGCGTAATAACAAGAGCAGCATCACCCTGACCAACATCAATAAAATAGACTGTAAAAGGTTTTCTCACAAAATAATTTGTCAATAAAGGCAGTACTAATGCCAAACACGTTAATGCAATAATTGTTTTCCGCTCTCTTTCCTCACAATCACCCAAAGGCCAGAATCTAAAAAACGTACACAAAAAAATGTAATAGATTAAGGCTGTCAAACCTGGCATTCTGCCAACGGTAATGCTGGCCAAAGGCCACTCGGAAATTAGTTCAGTAACACGCAAAGCAGGCGACAAAAGCAGACTTGCCAGCAAAAGCAGAATAACGCCTAACGGCTTCACAACGAAACTCAGTAAAAGCCCTGCCAACGTTAACACCAAAACAAATTCAACTAAAGGCACCACAACGAGATTAGCCGCCAGTGAACTAATTGAAAGCTGGTGAAAATAGTGAACCAGAAGAGGTATTACCGCCAGTTGGGCCGCAATGGTTACCCCCAAAGCATCAGCAACATAATTTGGCAGATAACGACTTGATAAAAATATTTTGATTGGCTCGAATAAATAAATCAAGCCGGCTGTGGAGGCAAATGAAAGCTGAAACCCCAGGTCAAGAATCCACATCGGCCTATAACAAATCATACTAAACACAACAGCAGCAAGCACTGCACCCCTGTCCTCGTTTCTTTGCAGATATCTTCCTGTCAGCATCGCCATACCCATCAGCACCGAGCGCATGACCGGTGGTGAAAAGCCGCAAACAAGCGAATAACTTATAATGCAGACAGCGGCTATGTACAAGGAAATCCTTTCTCTGATTTTCAACGCTCTCATTAATGTCAGGACAAAGCCTATTAACAAGGCAATATGACTGCCTGAAACAGAAAGAATATGTATTATGCCCGTCGTTGAGAAATTCCTCACTGTTTCACTGTCTATGCCTTCATAGCCGCCCAAAGTCATGCCGGCCAGAATCGCGGCATCTTTCTCCGGCATAACAGTTGCAAGCTGTTTCCGCATCGCAATGCCCGCATAAGTTAGGTATGAGTACCACGGTCTGTCTGTCGCAACATACTCGGCTCCTTCAGCCTTAACCGACATCCTGCCGCAAATGCCCTGTATTTTGGCAGCCAGTTCTGTATCAAAGACACCTGGATTGGCAAACCCCCTTATGGGTGCCAGTTTGCCCTGTATGTTCAGCCGACCGTATTGCAGCTTTCTCAAACAACTATTTTGCGTAACTTTGGAGATTGATAAGCGTAGAATGCCTTTCGTTGCAAGCGTTTTCGTTGCCGTCCTGACCAAGTCACAATCAAGACGCAGGCTGATGGTACCATCATTATTTTCTTTAACAGTACCCGGTATAATCGTCCCGCTTACTGCAATCTCCTGATTAAGATATTTTGTGAGATCATTTTCTCCGTTTCTCAGCGCGCTCAATCCCACGGCCCAACCGCACAAAAAGACGAAAACAGCTCCGCAGACAATATACATCTTGCCGTCGCTGCTTTTACTATACAAATAAAAGCCACCTATGCCGCAAAACACTAAAAGCAGGAAAATCCAGACCAATGAGAAGAAATCTTGGTAACACAAGCCCAAATAGTCGCCAAGGCAAAAGAGCAAGCCGCCGTAGAGAAAGAACATCATTTTATACCTCCAAAAATTCCTTCATTTTGGCGAATTTTTCCTTCCCTATACCTTTTACATTCATGATATCTTCAATTTTGCTAAAATGTTGTTTCTTTCTGTAATCGATTATTTTTTGTGCTGTAGCTTGTCCGACCCCTGGCAATGATTCAAGTTCGTTAATATCTGCCGTATTAAGATTAACTATCACAGTGTTTACCTGCTCCTTTTGCGCGTTGCCCGCTTGCTCGCGCAAAGAACGTTTAGTATAATTTTGCTCTGCTTTTTCTTGAAGCTGCTTCTTAGTCAAAGCGGGAACATTAATCTGCAGACCATCCTTGCATTTTCGCGCCAGATTGACCTTGCTTACATTGGCATTGGTTGTCATGCCGCCAGCTTTTTCAATCGCCTCCAACGCCCTGCTGCCCGCCGGCACCTCGTATATCCCCGGGCGCAAAACCTCTCCGCTCACATAGACAGTCACTCCTTTTGTATTAGTCTCTGCCAAGTGCTCCCCTTCTTTTATCACGCCTTCTTCCAATTTGCCAGGCGTACTTTGCCAGATACTTAACGCTGAACATATAACCACGATAACGCAGATAACGATGAGTTTCTTCTTCTGCCACAAATCCATCAATATCTTCCTCCCACAAAAAAAGAGACCTGCCCGGCAGCCCTTTAATGGCGTTACCGTAGGCAGATCTGCAATAGCGTCTCTTTGGATCTTTTTAGAATTTACTCTTATCGTTTTTTATCTTAACACCAAGCAATTAAAAATTCAAATCTTATCGCCCTGAAAAGCAAATGAGAGCGGCAAAAATGCCGCTCTCATTATCGTTATTCAATTAACGAACTACAATGTTAACCAATCTCTTCGGGACGCAGACAACTCTGACTATTTCCTTGTCACCGATAATCTCTTTGATTTTTGCATCTGACAAAGCAAAGGCTTCTAATTCTTCTTTCGTAGCCTCAGATGGAACAACAATGCGTTCCTTACCCTTACCGTTAATCTGCAGAATTACCTCGACCTCGGCAACTTTCATCGCTTCTGGGTCATATGTAGGCCATGGTTGTTTGTGCACGCTGTTTCCGCCATCAATAACGGCTGCCCAAAGCTCCTCGGTAATATGCGGAACAAAAGGAGCGAGCAAGCGCAAGAGGGCGGAAATAGCTTCAAACACAAGACCTGCGTTAGGCTGGTTTTGCTTTTCCTTATAGGCATAAAGCGCATTAACCAGTTCCATCATTGCGCTAATTGCTGTGTTGAAATTGAAACGCTGCTCGATATCATCCGTAACCTTCTTGATGCTCGTATGCAAGACACGACGCAGTTCTTTATCTTCAGCATCCAAATCCTCGGCGGCATAGGCTGTTTTGTTTTGTGCCAGCTGCGGTGCAAAATGGGCAACAATGCGCCAAACCCTGTTCAAGAAACGGAAAGAGCCTTCGACTCCTTGATCATTCCATTCCAGCTCCCTCTCAGGCGGTGCTGCAAACAAAATGAAAAGACGTGCTGTATCAGCGCCATACTTGCTGATAATTTCTTCCGGTGAAACAACGTTGCCGAGAGACTTGGACATCTTGGCACCGTCTTTAATGACCATGCCTTGCGTCAGCAGGTTTTTGAACGGCTCTCCAGACTCGACAAGACCGGCATCACGCAGGACTTTCATGAAGAAACGGGAATAAAGCAGATGCAGTATAGCATGCTCGATGCCGCCAATGTATTGATCTACCGGCGCCCAATAATTTACAGCTTCCTTAGAAAACGGCAATTCCGAATTTTTAGGATCTGTATAACGGAGATAATACCAGGACGAACATAAGAAAGTATCCATGGTATCGGTTTCTCGTTTCGCAGGTTTGCCGCAGACAGGGCAGACGCAGTTTACAAATTCTTCGGAAGTAGCAAGAGGTGAAACGCTGCCACTGGCAAAATTAACGTTTTCAGGCAACCTTACAGGCAGTTGCTCTTCAGGCACAAGCACAGGTCCGCAATCCGGGCAGTAAATGATTGGTATCGGAGCACCCCAATAACGCTGACGGCTTACCAGCCAATCACGCAGGCGGTAATTGATGCGGCGGGAACCAACGCCTTGGGCTTCAATTTCGTCCATAATGGCGCCCATAGCTTCTTCATTGCCCATACCGTCGAATTTGCCCGAATTGACCATAACGCCGCTTTCATCGTAGGCGCCAGTCATTTCTTCCAGATTCAAAACCTGATCTTTTGGTTGAATGACAACAATTTTTTCAATGCCATATTTATCAGCAAACATCCAGTCACGGGAATCATGCGTTGGAACACCCATAACGGCGCCCGTTCCATAATCATACAGAACGTAGTTCGTTATCCAGATTTGCACCTGGCGGCCTGTAAGAGGATGCGTGCAGTAGTGCCCTGTAAACATGCCTTCTTTCTCAGACTCGCTGGAGGTACGCTCAATGTCGGACTGATTTCTTACCTTATCACAGAAAACCTTCAATGCTTCCGCTTTTGGGTTGTCCACCAAAATTTTTTCAACTAAGGGATGCTCCGGCGGTACGACAACGAAAGCAACGCCATAAATAGTATCTGGGCGCGTTGTGTAGACCGCGAGCTTTTCGTTCAGACTTGGTATGTCAAAACTGAATTCCAGACCTTCGCTGCGGCCTATCCAGTTCTTCTGCATAACTTTAACGCGTTCAGGCCAGCCATCCAATTCTTTCAGATCTTCCAGGAGTTCATCAGCATAATCCGTAATCTTGAAGAACCATTGTTCCAGGTCTTTCTTGACAACGGTCGAATCGCAGCGCCAGCACTTGCCATCAATAACCTGTTCGTTAGCAAGAACGGTGTTACAGGAATCACACCAGTTAACAGCGGATTTTTTCTTGACAGCCAGTCCGCGTTTATAAAACAGTTCAAAGAACCATTGGGTCCATTTATAGTAATCTTCCTTGCAGGTTGCGACTTCACGTTCCCAGTCATAAGACAAGCCCAGTTCTTTTTGCTGACGGGTCATGTTGGCAATGTTTTCCATCGTCCATTTTGCCGGATGGATGCCATGTTTGATCGCTGCATTCTCGGCAGGCATGCCAAAAGAATCCCAGCCCATAGGATGGAGCACATTGAACCCATTCATAGTACGGAAACGCGCTATAACGTCACCGATTGAATAATTACGCACGTGTCCCATATGTAAGTTGCCTGATGGATAAGGGAACATCTCCAAAACATAAGATTTTGGCTTGCTGTCATCAATCTCAGTTTTAAAAGCCTTGGTTTCTTCCCATTCCTTTTGCCACTTTGCTTCAAGCTCGTGTGGAGCGTACTTTTCGTCAATCATACTTCAATAACCTCCCAAAATTTTCCTAGTCCAAGAAAAACAAAAGTCCCTTTCCGCCATAGCGGAAAGGGACGAGATAACCCGCGGTACCACCCTGTTTGTCGGCAAGAACCGACCACTTAAACCTATAACGCAGATCTGCGTCTTATGCTTACACATAAGCTCCTTTGCGGTGAGTTCATCTTTTTTATGCATTGACTCGCATCAACCGTCAACTTTCTGCAGCATAAGGGCCAGACTAGTATTCCGCATCATTGGATTTATCAATAATTTCATATTCTTATAATTATTTTATAGCATTTCAGCAACAAATAAATACTGCTTGAAAAAGCACTTACAAAGTATTATATCATAATTTTAAAAGCTTACAAGACGTTGTTCAATTTCAATTATAAAAGCCGTAAAAAATAATTGCTTTTTTAAAAACGTCTGTTTCTGTTTCCATTAATTTGTGATATTGTTAAGTTGCGCAAAAAGTAACGCAAGGAGTCATTGGAAATGGAAAAGGCATCTAAGAATCATTCCCCTCATGGTAAAAACTGGCTGAAAATATTTTTTGTGCTGCATTTTATAATCGACATCATCATCGCAATACCATTGTTTATTGCGCCTGTATTTTTTTTGGAAAATTTAGGTTGGAAAGCAATTGATCCTGTTGCTGCGCGATTAGTAGCGTCTGCCTTATTTGGAATCGGCATCGAATCATACCTCGGCAGAAATTCCAGCAGCGAAGCAATGAAAAACATGCTTAACCTTAAAATCATATGGTCTTTATCGGCAATTATTGGCATTACCATTTCAATAATTGGAAACAATTTTGGGCATCTTATTTCAGTGAAGATTATTTTAGCTGTTTTCATTGTTTTTAATTTATTATGGATTTACTGGCGAATTCGTTTGGCTAGAGATAATTGCTAGGACACCTGAACGATTTCAATACCAAAAACATTATTACCAGTTTCAACAGTCTATAATAATTTTCAATTACAGAAAGGACTTTACAAGTGAAACTGTACGCTATCGGCGATTTACATCTATCAGGTAATCCACCAACAAAACCAATGATGATTTTTGGTGAGCATTGGACGGATCATTGGGACAAAATAAAAGAATCATGGCTGGCCTCAGTATCTGACGAGGACACTGTCATACTATGCGGCGATACCTCCTGGGCAATGCGTCTTGACGACGCATTGTTCGACCTTTATGAAATCGGCGGTCTCCCAGGAAGAAAAATCATTCTTCGCGGCAACCATGACTATTGGTGGAGCACTGTTAAAAAAATGAGCAATGCGACCAGTGAAGATTTATTTTTTTTGCAAAACAACTTTTTTGCTGCAGGCAAAACTGCTATTTGCGGCACACGCGGTTGGAATCTTCCCGGCAGTGAGCACTTTACCCCGGAAGATGAGTCCATCTACAAGCGTGAATGTCTGCGCCTCGAAGCTTCTTTGCAGCTGGCTGTTGCGGCAGGCTTCACTGACATCGTAGTTGCACTGCATTATCCGCCTCTCTACATTGGCGCAGAGAATTCTTGTTTCACTGATCTTTGCGAAAAATACAGCGTCCGCACCTGCGTCTTTGGGCATGTCCATGGCGCAGACACCAAAAACACCTTCCAAGGTTTAAAAGAATCAACTAACTATAAACTTGTTTCTGCCGATGGCGTAGATTTTAAATTGCAGGAAATATAAAAAGAGCAGCAAAACAGATGTTTTGCTGCTCTTATATTTTTTACTTACATCCCTTTATTGAGGGTAAAGGCATCAAGCGTATCATTTATCTTTTTGGCTAAGCTTTCAGGCAGGCCTTCGATGTTGATATTCAGGAAGCCGCGGACAATAATTGCCGTTGCCTCTTCTTCATTAAGACCTCTGGCCATCAGGTACTCGATTTCTTCAGGTGCTATACGCCCTACCGCTGCCTCATGGCTAAGTTCCGCATTACCCGTATGTGCGTCGAGTTCCGGTATGGCGTAAATACGGCCCTCGTTGCTGAGCATCAGGCCATTACACTCCAGATGTGCGCGAACGCCCTCAGACATACCTGCTAATAAGCCGCGGTTGATAATGGTTCCGCCTGTCGACAAAGACCGGGTAATGATTTCCGCCCTGGTACCCGGAACCTCCAGTATTGACTTACCGCCAATATCCATATGTGATCCTTTTGGCGCCACCAGGATTGAGTTCAGTCGTGCTACTGCGCCCTTGCCGACCAGCCTGGTCGTGGGATACATCTGAACGTCCTTAACTTTTTCAAGACAAACATAGTTCGAAGTATACTGGGCGTCCTCACCGACGATGGTAACAGTGCGCGGTCTAACCGCAACATTTTCGCCCCAGCTATGAATCATGGTAAAAGACAACTTGGCACCTTTTTCAACATAAAACTCGCTGATACCGATGTGCACTCCGTGCTCCACTGATGGATCGCTGGCGCACCCGGAAATTATATTCAATTCAGCTCCTTCTTCGATGATGACAACATTATGAACCCTTTGCAGCTGGTCTTCGTGACCAATATACACGCAAGCCTGCAACGGCGCACTGATCTTGTGCCCTGCACGTACCCTGATGAAATAACCTTGTTCTCTTTCCAGAGCTGTTTTAGCCGTATATTTATCGGTGTCAGGAGCAACCGCTTTCCACCAGTATTTTTCCACTAATTCAGGATGTTTCTTGGCAGCATCGCCGGTATTCATCAATTCCAGGGGAGTTTCTTTCTCAACTTGGACCTGGACAGGATTATTATCCACCTGGATAAACGTAGCGCTGCGGCCCTCGCCATCCAGCTCAATGCCTACCTTTTCAAGCCTGGCCTTACCGCTTTCAGACAAATCAGCCGTACTTTTCGTCCTGGCTTCGTCATTATCATCATAAGCCTCTAAATCAAGGTCTGCGCCGTAGAGCGCTTTCTTTTCCAGTGCGGCTTCTAAGTTTTTCTTCCCACTCATCAAAATTCCCTCCCACAGCCAAAATTGATGCAGTGCTCATAGCCCTTTTGACTGATGCAGGTGAACATTGATCCCGGCTCACCGCTGCAGGACATTGTCCCGTTAAAAAGTATGTGAGCCTTTGACGCCGGAACATATTTCAAAATATGTCCAAGATGGGTAATAATCAGGCCGGAGTGTTCACCCTTTTCCAGCGGATTATCTTCAATCGGGAATCTCTCATCAAAATGCGGGCAATATCCTTTCTTGCAGCTGCAAGTCTTTCCTCTTCCCAGAATATAGCTTGCCGCGCGACCGACCAAAGCGATGTTCTCCACGTCTACGCCTGACTCCGGTTCATCCAGAAGTAATAAATCCGGCTTTTGCGCCATCAGCTGCAATAGCTCAGAACGCTTGATTTCACCACCGGAGAAACCATCATTAACAGAACGGTCAAGATGCTCGCTTAAACCCATCCACTCAGCCATATTTCCAGCTTCCTCAGGTGTAGCTCCGCATATTTGAACCATTTGCCGCAGGCTGAGGCCACGAATGGTCGGTGGACGCTGTATCATAAGACCGATGCCAAGCTTTGACCTATCGTATAATGGCATTTCGGTAATGTCCTGATCCTTAAAATAAATTTTCCCTTTTGTTACCTGATAACGTTCAAAACCCATGATTGTACCCATGAGACTTGATTTTCCTGTACCATTAGGCCCATATAAAACATGTACTTCCCCTTTGGGGATATGCAGGTTAATATCGTGAAGAATTTCTTTATCATTAATGGCTATGGATAAATTCTCAATTCGCAACATAATGAATTGGTGCCTCCTCTCAACTGATATTCAAAGTATACAATATCGCCTGTGGTTAGTCCACAAAATTAGTCTTGTTTTTCCTGTTTTTCCTACTGGAAATGCGCAATTCAATATAGTATAATGGTTCAAGACCCATCCGCCCGGGGTGGGCAAAGGAGGGCAAGATAATGCTTAACAGTGAAGCAGAGAAGGCAATTTTGACTAGGTTGAAAACTGTCAAGGGCCATATCTCGGGAATAGAGCGTATGGTAGAAAACAAAGAGGATTGCGCTGACATCTTGGTGCAAATATCCGCAACCCGTTCCGCTATTGAAAAAATCGGCATCTATCTTCTGGAAAACAATGCCAGAGACTGTCTGTGCGCGCAAGCAAAATCCGTAGAAGAGAAAGAACACGTACAAAAAGTCGTTAAACAAATTATTTCCTTCTTAAAATAACAAAAATCAGGAGGCATTATGCATCAATATCTTTTCCACATCGGTGACTTTCCTGTACGCATGTATGGGCTTGTACTTTGCATGAGCATTTTCCTGGCTACCGGCGTTGCTTATTTTCTCGCCAAACAAGATGGCCGTTGGCACACCCACGTAGTCGACCTTGGTATTTACGGAGGCTTTGCCGGCATAATAGGCGGCCGACTCTGGGATGTATTATTTTTTGACTGGGAATATTACAGTAACCATCTTCTGGAAATCCCTTTTGTCTGGCAAGGCGGCATGGCTGTTCAAGGGGGTATGCTGGCAGGCGTATTAGCAGGGTTCGTCTATTGCCGCATACACAAAATTGATGCTGTCGCACTTTTAGACATTGTTACGCCGGCTCTTATCATAGGTCAATCCATCGGTCGCATGGCTAACCTTTTGAACGGCGACGCCTTCGGGTCACCGACCGGCGGCAATTTCGGCCTTGTTTATCCTGAAGGCACCCTTGCCTACAGAACCTACGGCAGCGCTCCGCTTTGGCCGGCAGAAGTATGGGAAGGACAGCTGGACATTGTAATCTTCGCCTTGCTTCTACTCTTCCGTACCACGAATCATGCTCGCGGCCAAGTTGCATTACTCTATGTTATTTTATATTCGGCTGTTCGCTTCGGATTGGAAATGCTGCGCGGGGATTACACCGAACCTCTGTTCCTTGGTTTAAAATCAGCACAAGCAACAAGCCTCGCTTTCATTATCGTTGCTGCCGTACTTTTTTTCTGGGTTGGCCGAAGCAAGCCGGAAAACAATCCAAAAACTGTTTCGAAAAAAAATAAATGAAATTGCTATACTAAAAACCAAGACCTGAGTTCAATTGAACTCAGGTCTTATCTTATTTCAAAATTAAACCAACCGGGCAATGGTCGCTGCCCATGACATCCGTGTAAATTAAACTGTCTGCGATTCTTTCAGCTAAACGACTTGAAACCACAAAATAGTCAATTCTCCATCCGGCATTCTTTTCCCTGGCTTTGAACATATACGACCACCAGGTATAGATGCCTTCCTTGTCAGGATAAAGATAGCGAAAAGAATCGACAAAACCTCCTTCCAGCAGTTCCGTCATTTTAGCCCTTTCTTCATCAGTGAAGCCTGCATTCATGCGGTTAGTTTTATAATTTTTTAAGTCGATTTCTTTGTGCGCAACATTGAGGTCACCACAGATAATAACGGGTTTTTTCTCGTCGAGCATTTTGACATAAGACCTGAAGGCATCCTCCCATTGCATGCGGTAATCAAGCCTTGCCAATTCACGCTGCGAATTGGGCGTATACACATTGACCAGATAAAAATCAGCAAATTCAGCAGTGATAATGCGTCCTTCCTGGTCGTGTTCCTCAATACCCATATCATAACTTACACTTAACGGTTTTATTTTGGTGAATATTGCAGTTCCCGCATAGCCTTTTTTAGTCGCACTGTTCCAGTATTCTTCATAGCCGTAAAAATCAAATTCAGCTTGACCTCTCTGCATCTTTGTTTCTTGTACGCAAAAGATGTCGGCTTCGGATTTTGCCAGGAAATCCTGGAATCCTTTGTTCATGCAAGCACGCAGGCCATTAACATTCCATGAAATCAATTTCATTTATTTCTTCTCCTCATTCTTCTTTTTCTGGCATTAAACCAGATATTAATGAATACGAAAGCACAAGCAACGCCCGTGGTTATCTTCCAGTTTAATAATTGTGACAAGTTGAAAACAATAGCTGCGCCTGCTGTTGCCATTATCATTAACAACAACCCGCCGTTAAGTTTGCCGGATTTGTTGTCTAAAAGGCCTTCTTTGACAATGACGCCTCCTAAGACAAAATAATAAAACACAAAAATTTTTGCCGAATTCGCCGGTCCCGCGAAAGCACTCACAGCTAAGGCGAGCCCGATAAATACTACCAGAGGGGCATAGAAAAATAATTGAAAGGATCGGCTGCCAAATTCTTCCTTTTCTAAAGAAGCCATAGAATAGAGCCAAGCCAAACCGGCACAAATCATAAAAGCAGTCAAATATTGTCCATTATAAATTCTTGTAGGCCAGAAATAGGGAACAAGAAGGTGGCTACCAACCAATAAGGCGCATATTTCTCCGCCGCTGACAAGGATCCTTTGCAAAGTCGATGTTCCGCCAAACTGTTTGGCCCAAATAGAAATAAGTGCTAGCAAAACAAATAGTTTTGCTCCGGAAAACAAACAAAAAGGATACCAAACTACTCCCCTCACCAGAAGAGCAAGACATGCAATAAGCAATATTCCAATTGTTATGGTAGGTCCTTTATGAGTTTTCATTATTTTTTCAATCCCATCACCGAATCCTGTACTTCATCAAGCTCTTTAAGACATTCCAGCAAAACGGACACACTATCATAATCGCGTTCGTCAAGACAGAAGTCAATTTTTTGTTTAAGTCCCTGCCTTAACGGTAACAACTTTTCATTAAGGTTTACGTAAAACCAGTTGCCTGCCTCTACTATCTTCTCATTTTCGCTTTGGTCCATTTCGTCCAAAGCGACTGCAAATTTCTGAACACAGCTTCTTATGTTAGCTAAACCTTTGTCAAACTCTGTCTTGTCTACTTTCAACTCTCTGTTCCTCCTGTTATATGTTGAGTTATCTTTTCTACTAATTATACATTATTTCCTATTAGCCCTTTTTAACTATTTCAGGCTTAGGTACATTTCACATTTTTTTCATAATTTTGCCCTTTGTTTGTCATATTTACATTCTATACTGTAAACATAGTAGGAGTTACCCCCTCTTGCTATACCCTTCCCATTAAATCATCATAAACAACTTTCCCTTGAAGCAGCCGCTTACGGACCCCTCGTAAGCGGCTGTTTCCTTTTATTATTTAATTCTCTTTTTCACATAGAGAAATGCTGCCATAAACACTTTTGCCTGTTCATGTCAGCATTTTTGTAACAATCTCAATCTATCAGCTTAACAGTGCTTTCTCCCATTCCTTTGGGCTGAACCCAATCAGAATGAAATCCTTGGAAACTATTACCGGTCTCTTGACGAGCATGCCGTCAGTAGCCAGCAATTCTATCTGCTCCTTCTCGCCCATGAGAGGGAGTTTGTCTTTTAATTCCAGCTTTTTGTATAAAAGCCCGCTTGTATTGAAAAATTTCTTCAGCGGCAAGCCGCTTTTTTGCCACCAAAGCATAATTTCCTCCGCCGAAGGTCTTTCTTCAACAATATGCCGGTCAACAAAACCGATTTTATGGTCTTCGAGCCATTTCTTGGCCTTCTGGCAGGTACCGCACTTAGGGTATTCCACAAACAAGACACTCATTTTTTCTACCTCCTAAAATCCGAAATAGTCGTAAACATGCTGAACAGCTTCTTCCAGACACCCTGGTTCAATATCATGCCTCGCAGCAAGTAAAACCATGCCTTGTAATTGTCGTTTCAAAAAGGTATCGAACCTTTCTTTGTCCATAGCATGATTATCCCCATCACTTACGCCTGTGCCACATGCAATTATGGCAAGGTTCTTGATGGTATCTGTTTCCTTGTTTAAGAAAAAGAATAAGTAATGGCAGTTCGCACTTAAACGTTTAATGAATGCTGTCAACGCAGGATTTGAAAATAAATCTTGATCATATCCCTCGAAACTAATTGTCATCCGCTCATAGAACTTGTCGGCAAATGCACGTTTCTCACCCAAAATTGCCAACAAAGCCAAATAGCGCTCAGTTTCATCTTTATCCACTTCTTCCTTTTTAAGGACAACGTTTATGTAGTCTGCCTGCTCTAAATAGCTCTCAATTTGCTCTCTGAACTTATCCAGGTCCATTTATCCTCCTTGGAATCCCCGTTCAGTCTTTTGCCTGGGGGTTTTCGTAAGCAATAAGCTCACCATTAATCTCCGCATATTTACCTCGCGCATCACATAACTTTATATTTACTGCCCACATTGAAATATCAACATCATCCTTGACGTGCCTGCATTGCAAATTTTTGCGCTTTTGCAGCCATCTGAGAAGCTTTTCATCTTCCAGATATTTAATAAGCTCTTCTTTAGTCGCCTTCTTTATGTTACGGTCAGAAAAATATATTGTTGCCATTTTCACATCATCAATTGCCCAACACTCTACGCGAAAAGGTCTTTCGTCACTAAACTCGCCTTCCAGATAGCCAATGTCGCTGTCGATGCACCCCTCTTCATCAATAGCGTCCGAGTAATCAGACTGGGGTTTAAAATGCGGATGCGGGTATTTAATCTCTATGATATTGTCTTTCTCCATTTTATGACCTCGCTACTTGTAATAATTCAAAATCTTTTTGCAATTTTTCCCTAACTCTCTTTTCACCCACGCAGGCCCCAGGACCTTGGCCTTACTGCCAAGACTCATTATCCAGCCAAAAAAAACGGGGCTGACAGCAATATCAACGCTGATAATAAAATTATTTTCATCAGCCTTTTTAATAGCGATTTCTTTCCCAAAACGGTCGATAATAACACCTACTAAGGAATTGTCAAACTGCATCTCTACATTTGTTTCTTCGCCGCCAAACATACCGAAATGTTTCCGTGCATGGCTCACCAAATCAAAAGATTGACCATCTTCGCCAAAGTTAGAAGGTTCATCGAGCACTGTCACTTCTGACATCTTATCAACCCGATAATGCAGATTTTTCATGTGCTTGGAATTATAAGTAATCAGGTAGTAATTATCATTATCCCAACATAGTGAGCAGGGACTTTCATAATACTTCACGCCATTTTTACGTACTTTTTCCCCTTTATCAAGGGTCCACTCCATATATTTGAAACTAATCTGCTTCTTTTCCGCAATAGCTTGATGCAGCTTGTCCACGTTGTAATAAATGCTCTCATGCATATTCTTTATTCTGTTTTTAACATAGACTTGCCGATGCAAAGAATTTGCCTGATACTTACTGGTACAACCCTCCAGTTTTTTAATGAGCTCCATGGTTTTTCTATTTGTAATAAACTTGGATGCTCCCACCGCATCAACCAGAAGCTTTAATTCCGGCAACTCGAAAGAACGTTCACCCACAAAATAAGAATTGGAACGCCCTCTGGTACATATAATATCGAGACCAAAATTGCGCAAAGTATCTATATCGTCATAAATGCTTTTTCTTTCCGCGTTAATTCCGAAGCCAGCCAACTTTGAAATTATCTGATTAACAGTCAGCGGGTGGTTTTCATCAGTTTCTTCCAACAAAAATTTTTGTATATACAATAATTTTGCTTTTTGGTTTATCGATTTCGGCATAATGTCACCTCCAAATTATAAATAATGCTTCCATATGCTGTTCGATATTTGTCCCGTTAAAGCGTATATATTAGCCAAAACTTTCATTTTACCTGCTTTTTTGTCAAAAGACTTTATAAAAAAATACCCAAAGGCAAACCGCCCTTGGGTATCTACTATACTGATTTATTAAACGATTTCCTGCTCAGTACACGGTACCGGCAAGGCCTTCTTTTCAGGAACAAGGATTGCCGTCAACGCATAGGCTAAGGAACAACCTACCCATTCCATATAAATAACATGTGGGAAAATACGGATCGCTGGAACTAACTGCCATGCAATCAACAGCACCAGCCCTACCAACATCGTATTAAAGCCTGCAGCTTTACAAGCATATTGCGGGAAGAACAACGCCATGATAACGATAATGCTGAAGGCTGCGGTTAAACTCAGTCCTATCATAATGGTGCCGAGAATACCGGAAACCATCATCGCCATGCCAACGGTCACGACTCCGGAAACAATAACGCTCAAACGCATAACGGATAGCTGTTGTTTGTCGCTGCATTCCTTGTTTATGAAACGCTTGTAAATATCTTTAGAGAACAAGGTGCCTGCGCTCAAAAGCAAGTTACAGGCCGTAGAAACATCTGCTGCCCACAACGCTGCGAGGGTAAGTCCAGCCAAAAGCGGCTGCAGTCCAACAATAACCTGCGGCAAAGCAAGTGCCGCATTGGCCCCGGGATAAGCAGCCTTGGCACAAATGCCAAGAAGAGCCGCCATAAAGCCCACAGGAATCATAAGAACGCCGCCCCAGACGAAACCTTTGCGCGCTGTCTCGGCATCTTTTGCGCCCAAAGAGATTTGGAGGATAGCCTGTAATGAGAGATTGACTGTTACTAAGACAACAATCCAGGAGGTAATACCCATGACACCAACACCGGCGACCGGATCAAACCAGGGAATATTAGCCGGTAATTTCAGTTCCAAGCCGGCTAATCCTCCGACCTTCGTGAACTGTATGACAGTTGCAACCGCAATGCCGCCGTAAATCAAAATGATATTCAATATGTTTGACAAGCTGGCCGACCACATACCGCCAATGAAAGTAATGCCTATGAAAGTCACCGCACTGATCATAACACCAGCTTTAAAGGGAATTTCCGGCATAAGTGCGCTGATAATGCTTCCTCCGGCAATATATTGCAAAGAAATAATTACCAATTGAATAATTATCTGGCATATTACGCCCATCACTACGGCCTTGGAATCGTGATGTCTTTCGATTAATTCAGAAATCGTCGTAATATTGGCCTCTCTGTATTTACGTGCCAGGAACATACCCATGATGATAGCGCCAATGCCCCAGGCTGCCGTGTACCAGCCTGCGGAAAGCCCCACCTTGAAGGCATGTTCGGACACCCCGATGGTAGAAGCACCGCCGACTGCTAAGCCAATAATTGAAACGCCAATTAAAGGAGCGCTCAGTTTACGACCAGCCAAAGCAAAATTCTCCGCCGTTCCCTCACTACGTTTTTTTGCATACCAGCTTATTGCGAATAACGCCAGGATATACAGAACAAGAATAACAAGCGATATTGACATGAAAACCAACCTCCCTATGAATGATATGATTGCAATCGGGGCATAAAAAAACGCCCCTTGTAAAGGGACGATAAAATATCGTGGTACCACCCAATTTGATACAAAAACCCCCAAAAAAAAAGAACCCCGGCTCTGGGACGAACATTTGCCGCGGTACCACCCAATTTGGAATGCTTTTGCATCCACTCTCCAGCCCTTAACGCGGGGTACGGCTCCACCTACTACAATTTCAGCTGGCAGCTCAGGAGAGAACTTCCTCTATGTCTCTGCCACCGGCTTGCACCATCCCGGCTCTCTGAAGACATAACCATAAAGTACTTTTCTCCGTCATCGCAATGACGATTTTAACTTATGACATGATTATAAGCATCTTATTCAACAAAGTCAAGAAAAAACTTATCTTGAAACGCAATCATTTTTTAATAAAACAAACAAACTGTTGTTGACAAAATTACTGATAGAATATATAATATTTTTTGTTAAGTCGTGACTCCGTAGCTCAGCTGGATAGAGCGTTTGACTACGAATCAAAAGGTCGCAGGTTCGAATCCTGCCGGGGCCACCAAATTTTTATTGCAATGAAAGACTCAGGATTTTTCCTGGGTCTTATTTTTTTGCTAAGATCTCAAAAACACAGGATGTAGGTTTACGTTAAAAAACGTCTATCGGCATCCTGTGTTTTTTCTTAGCAATTTTATTTTCCTGTACGCCCACGCTTGGTAAAGGGAACTTCTTTTGCGCAGAGCGGACAATTTTCCGCTTTAAAGGTCTCTACGTTCAAATGCAGTAAAGCCTCTGTGCGCAAGCCGAAATCAACCTTACCGCCGCTCCTGTCAACCAAGAGGCCCACACCCACCGGCACGCCGCCGTGCTCTTTCACTACGTCCAACACTTCAACCACACTGCCACCCGTGGTAACTATATCCTCAACAATCAGGACACGGGTACCGGGTTCGATATGGAAGCCGCGTTTCAGCGCCATTTTGCCATCTTCACGCTCTGTAAATATCGCACGCGTTCCAAGTTGTTTGCCAACCTCATGCGCAAGCAGGATGCCGCCTGTCATAGGTCCTACCACAAGCTCGACATTATCGTTGATATAACGTGCGGCAAGCTCTTTACAAAGCATTTCTGTATATTTCGGATGTTGCAGAACATTAAACTTCTCTACATACATAGGGCTGTGCAAACCTGATGTCAGCAAAAAATGCCCGTGTAATACGGCTTGAGTTTCTTCCAACAATTTCATTACGTCTTGTTCATTCATTCTCTACACCCCTGATTTCTGCCACAATAGCCTCAGCTGCTGCAACTTTGTTTTCCGCTTGCGTTATCGGTCTGCCAACAACTATATGACTCGAGCCGTTTTTGAAAGCACCAGCCGGTGTTGCCACCCTGCTTTGGTCATTCAAGGCAGCACCCGCAGGCCTGACACCAGGAGTCACTATCAGAAAATCCGGCCCGCACGCCTTGCGAATTGCCGCTGCTTCCTGCGGGGAAGCTACAACTCCATCGAGGCCTGCTTCTTTTGTCAATAAGGCCAAAGCAACTACCTGGTCAGCAATTGCCTTTTTATATCCAAGACCTGCCCATTGTTCGTCATCCATACTGGTCAAGACAGTTACAGCAATCAGCTTAGGCACCGTTTTACCCATTTTTGCGGCTGTTTCCTTCACGGCCTTTGCCGCCTCAGCCATCATTTTTGCCCCGCCGACAGCATGAAGATTTAACATATCTGTGCCCAATGCAGCAAGAACCGACATGCTTTTTGCTACTGTATTAGGTATATCCTGCAATTTTAAATCTAAAAATACATGCTTCCCTTGTTCCTTGAGAAATTTTATTATCTCATTTCCCGCGGAATAATACAATTCCATGCCAACCTTGTAATAACTGACGCTTTCACCAAGCTCGCAAACCAGCGCCTTGGCTTCAGACAAAGTTGAATAATCAAGTGCCACTATTAAACGATCATCGTGACCCATTATGTCACCTCTTATCATAATTTTCCCAACAAAAAGTTATCTCGGCAGGGCCAGACCTATTATATCATGCAGACTTCTGAAGCCATTTCTGTCAAGGTAAGCTAATATTCCCTTGCAAATTGTTTCTGCCAGACGCGGATCACGGAAATTAGCGGTGCCAACCGCTACGGCACTGGCGCCGGCCAGGAAAAATTCAATGGCGTCCTCCGCATTCATGATGCCGCCCATACCAATAATCGGCACATTGACTTTCTGTGCAACCTGATACACCATACGCACCGCCACGGGTCTTACGGCCGGCCCGGATAAGCCGCCGACTACATTGCCCAACACAGGTTTCTTGCGTTCAATATCTATCTTCATGCCAATCAAAGTATTAATAAGAGAAAGAGCGTCCGTACCTGCCTCTTGTACAGCCAGCGCCATTTCCACAATATCAGTAACATTCGGAGACAGCTTCGTTATTACAGGCTTGGAAGTATTCGCCTTGACTGCCCTGACGACTTCCGCAGCACTTTCAGGACAAGTGCCGAAAGCGATTCCTCCATGCTTGACATTCGGGCAGGATATATTGATTTCTATAGCATGAACGCCTTCAACATCCAGTTTTTTGGCAAGTTTGCCATATTCTTCGGGAGTTGAACCTGCAATATTGACAATTACCGGCACATCGATTTTTCTTAGTTCCGGCAAAGTCTGGACGAGAAAATAATCAGAACCTGGATTCTCCAGGCCAACACAGTTCAGCATGCCGGAAGGTGTTTCCACCGCACGCTGGCCCTTATTGCCGGCTCTCGGTTCAAGAGTCGTCCCTTTAACGGTAACGGCTCCGACCTTAGTCAAATCGAGAAAATCCTGAAATTCCAGACCAAACCCGAAAGTCCCGGAGGCCGTAGTAACGGGAGTTTTCATTTTCAGCCCGGCAAGATTAACTGCCAGACGATTATTATATAAAGAAGTTACCATTCTGTAACCTCCTGCGCCCAAAAAACAGGCCCATCAGTACAGACCTTCAAGCGCTTATGTGCGCCGCCGCAGGAACAGGACAAGCAGGCCCCAATTCCACAAGCCATGTATTTTTCCAGAGAAACCTGGCAAGACACAGAATATTCTAATGCTAAATCAGCAACAGCTTTCATCATCGGCTCCGGGCCGCAAACATAAACGCAGTCATAGCCGCCATTTTTCAGAAGGTCAGGCAATAGAGCCATAACTGTGCCCTTCTTCCCCTTGCTTCCGTCATCCGTCGTGATATGTATCTCTTTGCACAAATCTTCAAAAATATCTGTCCAAAATAATTCTTTATTTGTCCGGCCACCCATAAGGATTTCAACAGGATTAGGGCAAAAACTTTGGGCGAGATAAACCAGCGGTGCTAACCCCATGCCGCCGCCAATCAAAAGTGGTTTTTTTGCTTTCAAATCGAATCCATGTCCCAAAGGCCCGATAATACTGATTCTATCACCCGTACACGCTTCGCAAAGAATGTGTGTCGCCTCTCCGATGACACGATATATCAGCGTTAGTACGCCATTTTTCGCATCAACATTCGCAACTCCCAACGGACGCCGGAGCAGGGGTGCAGTTTGGGCACTGGCCTGCACGTTGACGAACTGCCCGGGCAATGCCTGCCTGGCAATCTCCGGAGCTAAAAAATCTATCTGTCTGACATCCTGTGACAAAACTTTCTGACCTATTACTTTGGCTTCAACGATAACTTTTGCCAAAATCATCCCTCCCAGGCCAAGTCTTGAAGTGCTATGATACTTACCATGCGACGGCGGCGCATAGCCGACATAACATGCTGCAATTCTCTTGCAGTATCAATGGAAGTCAAGCATGGTATAGCGTGTTCAACGGTTGCCCTTCTGATTTGAAAACCGTCACGGGCAACATCCCGGCCATGGGTCAAGGTGTTTATTACCATTGCGATCCTGCCGTGTTTTATATCATCCAAAATATTGGGGGAACCTTCGCTGAGTTTTGTCGCAACATTCACGTTGATACCTTTTTCATTTAAGTAGTTCGCAGTACCGCCGGTTGCTATTATTTCATAACCAAGATCAGCAAAGCCTGCCGCTATTTCAGCTGCCTCCGGCTTATCCATGTCGGCAACCGTTATCAAAATTGCGCCTTCGTTCGGTATATTGAGACCGGCCGCGATGCAAGCCTTATACAGCGCACGGGAATATTGGTAGTCGATGCACATTACTTCACCGGTTGACTTCATTTCAGGCCCAAGTGTTATATCGACATCAGACATTTTGTTGAAGGAGAATACAGGCGCCTTTACTGCGTAATAGTCAGGGAAAAAGCCGAGTCCCGGTTTCAGTCCTTGTTCACGAATCGATACGCCCATCGCTGCTTTTGTCGCAACATTCACCATGGCAATGCCTGTAACTTTGCTCAGGAACGGCACCGTACGGCTGGAACGCGGATTTACTTCAATAACGTAGACCTGATTATCTCGTACTATGAACTGAATATTGATCATGCCGTGAACTTCCAGCCCCAGAGCCAGTTTATTGGTATAATCTATAATTGTTTTAATAACCTGTTCGCTCAGGCTGCGCGGTGGATACACGGCGATGCTGTCACCGGAATGAACGCCGGCACGTTCGATGTGTTCCATGATGCCGGGAATCAAGACATCAACACCATCACAGATAGCATCGACCTCTACTTCCGTACCCATCAGGTAATGGTCAACAAGTACCGGGTGTTCTTTGGAAGCTTTAACAGCATTGGTCATATAGTACCTTAATTCATCGTCGCTATATACTATTTCCATCGCACGACCGCCTAAGACATAAGACGGACGGACCATCACGGGATAACCTACATCCTTGGCAGCCTTCAGTGCTCCGTCGATATCGTACACGGTGTGGCCTTTAGGACGCGGGATATTTACTTTTGTCAGCAGTGCGTCAAAACGTTCCCTGTCTTCCGCCGAGTCAATGCTATCGACGCTGGAGCCAAGAATCTTGATGCCGCATTCGTCAAGCGGACCAGCCAGATTAATCGCTGTTTGTCCGCCAAACTGCACGATGACACCTTCAGGTTTTTCCTTTTCGATGATGTTCAGAACATCTTCCAAGGTCAAAGGTTCAAAGTACAAACGGTCAGATGTGTCGAAGTCAGTACTTACTGTTTCCGGGTTATTATTGATGATAATAGTCTCGTAGCCCAGTTCTTTCAAAGCCCAGACTGAATGCACGGAGCAATAATCGAACTCAACTCCCTGTCCTATACGGATAGGGCCTGAGCCAAGCACGACAACTTTCTTTCTGTCAGAGACGATAACTTCGTCTTCGGTAGCATAAGTTGAATAGTAATAAGGAGTGTATGCTTCAAACTCCGCGGCACAGGTATCAACCATTTTATAGGTTGGAATAATCCCCCAGGCCTTACGTATAGCCCTTACTTCAAGGGCTGTTTTCCCGATATACTCACCTATTGTCGCATCGGCAAAGCCCATTTTCTTGGCCTTGCGCATAATCTCTTCCGACATCGGCTCGTTCTTTATAACTTTTTCCATGTCAACGATGTTATGAATCTTACGCAGGAAGAAACGGTCAATCTTGGTAATGAGGTGAATGTCTTCGATTGCTTTACCGCGGCGGAAAGCCTCAGCAATTACGAAAAATCTTTCATCAGTTACTTCAGGAATTCTGGCAAATACTTCTTCATCAGTAAGAAGCTTAAGCTCAGGTATCTCAAGATGGGTCAGGCCGATTTCCAAGGAACGGACGGACTTAAGAAGAGCTGCTTCCAGGTTTCTCTCAATAGACATTACTTCGCCGGTGGCCTTCATTTGCGTTCCTAAAGTTCTGTCAGCGGACACAAACTTATCAAAAGGCCAGCGCGGAATTTTTAAAACCACGTAGTCCAAAGCAGGCTCAAAGCACGCCGTGGTCTTCTGGGTAACAGCGTTTTGGATTTCATCGAGTGTGTAACCTACTGCTATCTTGCTCGCAACTTTTGCAATCGGGTAACCGGTTGCTTTCGATGCCAAGGCAGAAGAACGGCTCACACGCGGATTAACTTCTATGACGATGTAACGTTCAGAATCCGGGTCAAGTGCAAATTGTACGTTGCAGCCGCCCTCTACTCCGAGTTCGCGGACAATATCGATAGATGCGGTACGCAGCATCTGTACTTCACGGTCATTAAGAGTCTGGCAGGGAGCCACAACAATGCTGTCGCCGGTATGGACACCAACGGGGTCAAGGTTTTCCATATTACAGATGGTAATGCAGTTGTCTGCGGCATCACGGATTACTTCATATTCGATTTCTTTCCAACCTGCAACGCTGCGCTCAATCAGTGCCTGGCCGATAAGACTGTATTTCAAACCTCTGTTGACGATGTCATCGAGTTCTTCTTCATTTGCAGCGATACCGCCGCCCGTGCCGCCCAAGGTATAAGCCGGTCTTACGATAAGAGGGAAGCCAACCTTATTTGCGAATTCCTTCGCCGCACGGACAGTTTCCACAATGGCACTTTCCGGAATCGGCTGGTTGATTTTTTCCATGGTCTCTTTAAATAATTCACGGTCTTCCGCCCTTTTGATACTCTCGATCTGAGTTCCCAAAAGTTCAACATTGTATTCAGCCAGAATGCCTTTTTCATAGAGGTCCATAGCCAGGTTCAAACCTACCTGCCCGCCCAGGGTCGCTAAGAGTGCGTCGGGACGTTCTTTGCGGATGACGCTTTCCAGAAACTCCGTATTCAAAGGTTCGACATAAACGCGGTCTGCGATATTAACATCGGTCATAATCGTTGCAGGATTGCTGTTAACGAGCACGACTTCAAGATTTTCCTCTTTCAAGGCACGACAAGCCTGTGTTCCCGCATAGTCAAACTCTGCGGCTTGCCCGATGATAATAGGGCCGGAGCCGATTACGAGTACTTTTCTAATGTTTGTTTTTTTCGGCATCTCAGCATTCCTCCATCATTTTTATAAAACGTTCGAATAAATATTCATGACCAGATGGTCCTGGAGACGCTTCCGGATGATATTGGACAGTGAAGGTCGGATGATCAAGATATTTCAAGCCCTCAATAGTCCCGTCGTTCAAGGATATATTCGTTATTTCTACGTTCATATTTTTTAGTGATTCTTCAACAACCGCATAACCGTGGTTCTGCGAAGAAATTACCACTTTGTTTTCCAGCAAGTCTTTAACCGGATGATTAATGCCACGGTGACCAAAAGGCAGCTTAAAGGTATCCGCACCATTAGCCAGAGCCATTACCTGATGTCCCATGCAAATGCCAAAGATAGG
The DNA here is from genome assembly GCA_009930275.1 of Negativicutes bacterium. Next base: position 9,506 of record RZYP01000012.1, on the reverse strand, counting down.
CTTCTTGCCAATCAGCTTTTTGACATTTTCTACAACAGAATCCAAGTCCTTGGGGTCTCCAGGGCCATTCGACAAAAAGATACCGTCCGGATTCAGAGCCAGAATGGTCTCTGCCGAGGTGAAAGCCGGGAAGACAGTCAGTTTGCAGCCGAAGCTAGCCAAAGACGTAAGAATGTGCTGTTTAATTCCTAAATCGAGCACTGCTACATGATACTTGCCTTTGCCCATGGAATAAACTTCTTTAGTCGTCACTTTGGCGACCTGGTCATGTACCTCAGGGGAAGCCAGCAGCTTGTCAATTTCAGCCTGCGGCATATCCGCCGGTACGATAACGCCTGCCAGTGTACCATGACGTCGAATTATACGGGTAATGGCGCGTGTGTCTACGCCGGTCAGAATCGGAATATCATTTCTTTCCAAAAAAGCCGGCAGGCTTTCTTCGCAGCGCCAGTTGCTTGGCTCATCGCAAAGCTCGCTGACGATAAGGCCCTGATACCAACATTTATCTGACTGGTTGAACATCGGGCAGCAGCCATAGTTCCCAACCAGCGGGTACGTCAGAACAACAATCTGGTCGCAAAACGAAGGATCGGTCATCGTTTCCTGATAACCGCTCATCCCCGTTGTAAAAACGACTTCGCCAACCGCGTTGCGCTTGCCGTATAAGTCGCCCTCAAACACGCTGCCGTCCTTAAGCACTAACTTTCCTTTTATCTTGTGCATACTACACCATCTCTCATCACAAATTTACCTGCCACCATCGTCGCAACAGCTTTGCCTTTGCAGGCTTTGCCTTCGAAAGGCGTAAGCTTGCCGCGTGTATAAAATTTCATACTATTTACAATCCACTCTTTGTTTAGGTCGATTATAGCTACATCTGCCGGTTTGCCAACTTTTAAACTTCCAGCATTTAATGAAAAAATATTCGCAGGTTCAGTACTCATTTTACCAATAATTTCATTAATTGTGAAGAGCTGAGTGTGATAAAGTTCTGTCAAGATTACTCCAAGGGAAGTCTCCAGTCCACAAAAACCGCATGGAGCGTAGCGAAATTCAACGTCTTTTTCTTCCGGCGCATGCGGAGCATGGTCGGTTACGATGGCATCGACCGTACCGTCTTTAAGAGCGGCACGGATTGCCTCCACATGGTCCATTGAACGCAGCGGCGGCGATACTCTGGTCGCAGTATTATAATCCGCGCAAGCTTCGTCGGTAAGTGTCAGATGATGCACTGTAGCTTCGCAGGTCACAGGAATACCGCGTTTCTTTGCCTGGCGGATCAGCTCTATCGCTCCCTTGCTGGCTACATGCGCAACATGGACATGCGCGCCTGTATATTCAGCAACAAGAATATCCCTTGCTACTGCTACATCCTCAGCAAGTGCAGGTATACCTGGAACACCGATACGTGCCGAAACAACGCCCTCGTGCATATAGCCATCACTGCCCAATTCAGGGTCAATGGAGTGCGAAATTAAAATTTTATCAAAAGCGGAAATATACTCTGCCGCCAAGGTGAAGATTCTCGTACTGCTTACGTAGTGTCCGTCGTCAGAAAAGGCCATCGCGCCTTTCTGCGCCATATCGCCCATTTCAGCAAGCTCTTTGCCCTCAATGCCTTTGGTTATTGCTCCGATTACTTCAACATTTACATAACCTTCCCGAGCTGCTCTGTCCTTAATACCGGAAACAAGGATGGAGCTGTCAACCACCGGCTTCGTGTTAGGCATACAGGCAATAGTCGTTACACCGCCCGCAGCCGCGGCTTTTGTGCCTGTTATGATATCTTCCTTGGCTTCCAGTCCAGGCTCGCGCAGATGCGTATGCACATCGACCAGTCCCGGTGCTACTACTAATCCGGCAGCATCGAATATTTCATCAGCGCTTTCGCTGATTTCTTTCTCCATGGCCTTAACAATGCCGTCTTCAATCAACAAATCCATTACTGCGTCTATATTTTGGCTTGGGTCAACAATGCGACCGTTTTTAATCAATGTTTTCAATTTTCTTGCCCCCCGTCAAAGTCAAAAATAACAACGCCATGCGCACTGCAACACCGTTTTCAACCTCGTCCCTTATTGCCGCGTTATCGCAATAACCGACTTCCCAGGAAATTTCAAGACCTCGGTTCATAGGACCGGGATGCAGCACCGTAACATCCGATTTTGCCAATTTCAGTTTCTGTTCGTTGATGCCGAAAATGCGGGCATATTCACGCGGCGTTGGGAACAAGCCGCTCTTCTGACGTTCCAGCTGAATGCGCAGAATGTCTACGACGTCAGCCCCTTCGATTGCTTCTTCAACACGATTGTGCACCGTTACGCCCATCTGTTCAATGCCGTAAGGAATCAGTGTCTTAGGTCCGGCTACATGAACATCAGCACCTAATTTCGTCCAGGCCGCTATGTTGCTTCTGGCCACGCGGCTATACAGTATGTCGCCTATAATCGCCATCTTAAGCCCTTTGAAATTTTTTCCTTGCTCCCTGATGGTGAACATATCCAGCAGGCCCTGTGTCGGATGGGCATGTGCGCCATCACCGGCATTGATGACAACAGCATCGGCTATTTTAGCCGCATAAGCAGCCGCACCTTCAACCGGATGCCTCATGACTATAGCGTCACAAGCCATTGCCTGTACCGTTAAAATCGTATCACGCAGGCATTCGCCTTTCGTTACGCTTGAGCCGGAAGTCGTAATATTGACAACATCCGCACCCAAATACTTGCCAGCCAACTCAAAAGAAGTTCTTGTCCTTGTGCTCGCTTCATAAAACAGATTGATAATTGACTTTCCACGCAGAGACGGGACTTTCTTAATGTCCCGTTTCATAATTTTTTTCATTTCTGTCGCTGTCTGCATAACTAATTCATATTCTTCCACGCTCATCGATGCCAGGTCCAGGATATCCCTACCGGAGAGTGATACGTTTGCTTTTGCCATTTTCTTACCTCCAACACAAATTTTGCTTCAAAAAAAACACCTATCGCAAAGAGCAATAGGTGTAATCATAACAATAAATCACGCTTGTACTTGTTACAACACTCTTACTGATCTCTCTGTATCACTTAAAGATGTGGCGTATACAAAAAATAAAGCCTTCTCGTCCGAGATGACAAGAAGGCTGTTGGCTACTCCAAAAATCCTTACTTAGTCTCACAGGACTAGTTTAAAGGTGCTATTCTGTTGTAAAGAATTCTATCACTTGCACTGCAAAAAGTCAACAAATTCAGGGATTATTTTTCGCCAAAATGTTTTGCCAAAACGGTTATCAGACCAACGCTTTTCGACAGGCAATCCTCATTGAAATCAAAGGAAGAATTGTGGTGACCTGCCTTGAGGGAAGAGCCATACATCATATAGACGGCTTTGCCGCCCAATTGCTGTACACGCTCCATGAAATATGAACAGTCTTCGCTGGCGCCAAGATTTACCTTGGGCACAACTTCTTTGAATTTGTTCGATGCCGAGGCAATCCGGTAAACTTCTTCGCCCATCTCTTCGTCCAAAGAGCAGGAAGGAGCACCGCCCACTTCCTCAATTTTTACTTCAACATTATATAAATCAGCAGCAGCCTTGATCATACGCTTGGCTTCGCTAACCATGAAATCATTAATCTCCGTGTTGCCGCCGCGGGTTTCCAATTTAATAACCGCACGATCGGGCAAAACATTACGACCCGTACCGGCATCCAGAACACCTACATTGATACGGGATACTCCCTTGCCGTGTCGGGAAATAGAATGGAGCGAAATGCTGGCAGCGGCTGCCGCCAGAAGAGCATTACGGCCTTCCTCAGGCGCTGCGCCGGCGTGGCTGGACTTGCCTTTGAAAAAGGCGTCAAGTTTCGTAGTTGCCAGAAAGCCATCGGTCATGCAGGCCAGCATGCCATCTCTGTTGGCATTAAAGCCAATGTGTCCCGACAAAAAGTATTGAACGTCATCGACAATACCGCTGGCAACCATTGCCTTGGCTCCGCGAACACCCTCCTCACCCGGCTGGAAGATTATTTTGATAGTTCCGCTCATTTCGTCTTTGTACTTGGCAATCAATTTAGCAACTGCCAGACCAACGGTTACATGTCCGTCATGGCCACAAGCATGCATCAGGCCTTCATGGAGCGAACGGAAATTTTCCGACACGGGACGGTGGTTAGCGTCAATTGCTTCCTCAACCTCATTCGAATCCATATCAAAACGTAGGGCGACAATATTTCCCGGCTTAGCAAATTTCATGATGCCGACAACGCCCGTTTTGCCGCCGTCCATTTTTTCAACCCATTTAGGTTCCGCGCCTTCTTCCAACGCTCTTTTCATTGCTTTGGCAAGTACGTCTTCGCTGGGAACACCCATCATGGCCTCTTCTTTGACCACTTCAGCACCGCATAACACCTCGTAGCCCAAAGCCTCAAGCGTGCTTGCTGCCTTGGCCGCTGTGCGGAACTCCGTCCAGGCGGACTCAGGATGTCTATGTAAATCGCGTCTTGACTCTACCAGTTCACCTTGCATTGCTTCAGCTTCTTGCCAAAATTTTTCCATAAATAAAGCCTCCTCTTAAAATCTTTAGAAATCCGGAAACAGTACCAGTTGGTCACTGTCTATAGGTAAAAAAACTTCGTTTTTAATCTTGCGGTTCTTCTTGGTAACCCATTTCCCGCATTGCGGACACCTTATTATCGTTGTCGGAAGCGCCCAAGCCAGATGCTTGCCACATTTAGGACAAACGTACTCAATCTGTAGCGCAGACGGATGAATATTTTCCCTCTTTGGCATCTTGTCGCATCCCTTCTTATTTTTCTTCGTTCATTATACTATAGACCATGTTAAAATGCAGTATTAAACCTTATTTTTTTTGCATGGACAAACCAGTCTAAATGGTCTATCCTATAAACAGATATTATGAAAAACGGGGTGAATCAAATGACCCAGCTTAGTTCAGCTTTTGAAAAACTCGGTTTTTGGGAGTCGGAAACCGAAGAGGAACATATTACAATTTTCGGCATGGACTTTCCTTCATCACAGTCCTATATTATAGTAACGGATGACGCAGGGAAAACTCCTGAAGCCGAAGATGCGCCGCTTGTTGTTGCCTGCTACACTGACGATGACTGTTTCAGATGGGGCAAGGAATTGGAAAATTTTGCCGCACTCGAAGCAATTGCCACGGCAAATGCTCCCGAAAGCGCGGAAATGCTCACAGCCTTGGAAAATTATGTTCTGCCCCAAAAATAGTTAATTACGGGAAAATCAATAAGAGTCAGCTGCTGCGCAGCTGACTCTTATTTGCTTATTTTTGTATTTTAAAATTTGGTTTTAAGTCTAGGAAAAACACCACTCATTTACTTTATCAAATAAGTAGTTGAAATTCTTTGGCAAACTCTTTGACACATTTTTCAAATGCTCCCCTTTTTGCTCTTAGGTCGCTGGCCATAGAATCATCGTTTTTTGCTACGCTAAAAGATTTAATGATATCAGTCCCATCCGCTAAAAAGCATTTTACTTCAATGGATGCACGGGTTTTCTCTGCGGTTGTAAACCAACCTGCCGGGACTTTTGTTTTTTCAACGATAGGTTCTGAAATAAGTAAAAATAAACACCGATCATAAGAGCTAAATTTTACAAAATCATGCAAATCTTGTTTTTGAAGTTTTTGTTCTTCAATAAAACCCTTTTGAAACCAGTAATTTTGATAAACACTTTGAATTTCAGGACCACAAACAACTTTATTTTTTGCTTCTTCATTATTAAATTGTTCGTTAATATACTTTATGAAATCCGGAGTTTTTACATCAGAATTGCCAATTAACACTACGCATGTTTTAAGCTTCGGTGATTTAATTTGGGCAACATCTGCTGCTAGAACATTTGTAATATTAACTAAAAAAAACAAAGAAAAAACCAACAATACAGATAAAACTTTTTTCATCATAAACACCCCTCATATAACATACTACTTTGTGCATGAAAGAACAATATTAATAATGAAAATTATTAATATTGTTCAAATTAGCAGTTACTATTAAAGCAGTTCAAAACTGGCATCAACAGCGGCACTGACCTTCAGGCTTCCCGCCATAATCTGCGTCGGCGCTGACGAATCCATACTTGCTTTGCGCAGCATAATTGTATCATAGTTGGACTCACTATACTCCATACCACCAATACCGCCAATATTTGCCTCCACCAGCCTGCCTAAAGTGCGGCCGCCGGTATTGGCAACTATCGAAGCTTTTTCCTCAGCGTTTTTCAGGGCCAACGCCAGAAGCTCCCTCTCCAAGGCTTTTCTGTTGCTAAGGGTAAAGGTAACACCGTTGAAAGTGTTGGCGCCGTCCGCGAACATTTGGTCTATAACAGCTCCCAGCCTGTCTAAATTCTCTACTTTAACACTCAGGCTGTAATTTATTGTATAGCCGATGATACTCCTCTTACCCTTGACATAATCGCTGTAATCAGGATGCAAACTATAACCAACTGTCTTGATATCTTCTCTGGCGATACCAAGGTTTTCAAGTGAATTAATGACATTGTTTGTTATTTCCGCATTTATCGCTTTGGCTTCCTCCGCTGTTTTCCCCTGCGTCATTACGCCCACATTAACAAAAGCCGTATCAGGAGCTACCTCCCGGGTAACCGAACCATTCGAACGTACTACGTCATATTGTCTTTCTGCCGCCATTGCTTGTCCAAACACCAAAAACATCAGGCTGCAAACCAAAAGAAAAATTTTTTTAGTATTTTTCATACTCTTCCTCCTTATCAGACAAACTCTATATATTAATTATACTACGGAGACGTTCCACCGTCATCAGTCGGGGCCGCCTTCGGAACATTCTTGGATAAATTTCCTGAAACCTTCACAAAATTAGCCTTTTCGCATTGATTTATGGTTAAAAAGGAATTAAAATAGAAAAGGTTAAAATTTGACGCAAAGGGGTTTTTACTTAATGGAAAGAAGAATTATCCAAGTTGAAGAACGGCCGCCACTTCTGCTTAACATCCCGCTCAGTCTACAGCATTTATTCGCAATGTTCGGTGCCACAGTCTTAGTTCCTTTTCTTTTTAACGTTAACCCAACGACTTGCCTTTTCATGAATGGCATCGGCACACTGCTTTATATTTTCATTACCAAAGGACAAATCCCTTCCTATCTGGGTTCAAGTTTTGCCTTCATTTCGCCCGTTATGGTCATCCTCAGTAGCCATGGATATGCTGCGGCTCAATCCGGCTTCATTGTTTTCGGATTATTGTTTTGCCTGTTCTCCTTCATTATCAAAATGGTGGGAACTAAATGGATCGACGTTATTTTCCCTCCAGCCTGCATGGGCGCCATCGTCGCAATCATCGGTCTGGAATTAGCACCGGTAGCTGCCGGAATGGCTGGCCTTACCGGCGATAAAATCAACTTCGGCAATATAGCCGTATCAATGTTCACTCTCGCCGTTACCGTTATCGGCAGTGTTGTTTTCAAAGGCTTCCTTTCAATCATACCCGTCCTGGTCGGTGTTATCAGCGGTTATCTTTTTGCCTTCACAATGGGCATGGTTGACCTCACTCCTGTTTATAACGCACCATGGTTCCAGATACCCCAGTTCTACCAACCTGAATTCAACCTTGACGCCATCATGATCATTGCTCCCGCAACCTTGGTTGTTTTGGCAGAGCACATAGGCCACCTGGTCGTTACAGGCAACATAGTCGAACGCAACTTAATCGAGAAACCAGGCCTTTCCCGCTCCCTCTTCGCTGATGGTCTGGCCAACATCCTTTCCGGTTTCTTCGGGGCAACGCCAAATACTACTTACGGTGAAAACATCGGCGTTATGGCGATTACCAAAGTCTACAGCGTCTGGGTCATCGGCGGCGCAGCCGTCATGGCCATCTGCCTTTCTTTCATCGGCAAGCTTGCCGAGCTTATCCGCAGTATTCCGGTTCCCGTTATGGGCGGCGTCTGCTGCCTGCTTTTCGGCGTAATTGCAGTATCCGGTATCCGTATCCTTGTTGACGGCAAAGTTGACTTCAGCAAATCCTCCAACATGGTTCTTTCCGGAGTTATCTTCACCATCGGTGTCAGCGGCGCCAAACTGACCGTTGGTACGATGAGCATTCAAGGCATGGTGCTTGCGACAATCGTTGCCATCATCATGAGCCTGAGCTTCAAAATTTTTGAGAAGCTGAATATGCTGAGAAAAGAAGACTAAAAAATTAAGTAAAAAGTTAAAACCCCGCCGACAAAAAGTCAGCGGGGTTTCTTTCTTGCTGCCCAAGGCAGCAAGCGCGGTTGGTCGGTGGGCTCAACACCTGGCAACCTATGAGTCCATAAATAGATTTTAATTATAACATGTATTTTCCCATAATCCAATCAAAATTATGGAAAAAGATTTACTATAATCTTTGCAAGCACTATAATAAGTAGAATGAAAATTTATTCTGCGAAAAGGAGCCTATTGTCATGCGCACCCGCACAAAATTAATTTTAGCAATTGCCTTGATTCTCGTCGTCTGTATCTCGGTCGGCGCGTTATTTTATTTTTCCGGTCAGAAGAAAACACCGGAGCATTCCATTAATCTTTTGAGCAATGCCATCAAGCAGCACGATTTAGCCACTTTCGAAAAACATTTCGATTTGGAAACTTTTTACGCCCAGTCCTTTGATGACGTCATTGCCCCAACCCTACGCCAGCCAACCGATGACGGCATCAACGATTTTCTGGCCAGCATCATGGCCACCGTCAAGCAGTCATTCGTGAACTCCATGGTTGCGCAAACCAGGCGTTATGTTGAATCCGGCTCATTGGAAAGCGACAACAAAGCGCCTGAGCAAATTCTTGCAAAAAAATTCACCGAACTGACCGATTTCCGCAACACAGCCTTCAAAAGCGTGCGCAATACAAAAATTGAGGGCAATCTTGCCTATGTAGATGTAGCCATCCACCAGAACCAGGTTGACGAAGACTTTACCCTGCAATTAAAGATGCGTAAGCTGCAAGATGAAACATGGTGCGTTGTCGGCCTCACTAACATTCATGAATTTCTGACGGAAATTTCCAAAAAGAAAGCAGAAAAATTAGCCGTTCTGAACAAGCCTTTGTCGAAAAAAATACAGGAACAAATTGCCATTACTTCCGAAAAATTCGAACACAAAAAGAACAATCGCTACGGCGCCTCCTACGCCTTTTCCTATACTCCTACCGTGGAATTCAAGCAAGGCAAGCAAGTTGCCGAATTCATTGGGCAGGTTGATGTTTACAACAAGAATAAAGATAGGGTTTTCTCCCAGAAATTCGTGAATTCCGGACCTTTCCCCGTTAACACCAAGCAGGAATTCCATTTCAGTTGGCCTTTAAACCCCTTCGTTCCGAGCGAAAAGGAATTAATCAATACTTCAGATTCCGATTTAACAGTAAAAGCAGAAATCATCCGCGTCAATTTCGTTGACGGCAGCGAGCTGCACTTAATGGGAAGTATGCCCGGAGCTAAATAACCCTGAAAAGCAAAAAGCGTCTGAGA
>RZYP01000057.1 GCA_009930275.1 Negativicutes bacterium | reverse complement strand
CCTAGAAAATGCCTTGGGTTTAAGACACCCTATGAAGTTTTTTTAGAAGACGCCAATACCCAAGGACTGGGTGTTGCACTTTGAACTTGAAACCGCGTTGTTTAAAAATAAGGCCAGATGTGTCCTCATTGCGATAGTCTTGTGCGATGCCGTCGAGCAAGCCTTGAATTCTTGGCGTAACTTCTTTCATATTTAATTATCCATGCTTGAAAAAGAATGAGCTATTTTTTGAAATATTTTATTCGGCACCAATTCTTTATACCGACCCGTTTTACGCACAAGTAGATCAACAACTAATTTTACTTGTGGAGTCATAATTTGTTCTTCAGGATATAAATCAAGAATTTTAGGGTACTTTTGAGGGTTGCATGTCGGCGATAAAGCATGAGACCAGTTATAGTCATCAAAATCTATGTAACCACCAATTTCTAACAGTAAGTCGCAGAGAAAAAAAGCAAATCCGTCGATTTCCCAAGTATGAGCACCGTCAAGATATATATAGTCAAATCGCAAAGAATTAGATTTTTTTAATATTTGCATCAAGCTCCAGTTATATGAGTCACGTACTTTTCTAGAATTGGAGTGAATGTATACGTTCAAATAGCCCGCTTGCTCAATTTTCTGACGGGCTTTGTCCGTGATGCCCTCAAAGTCAAAGAGATGTAACTCGCCCTTTCCATTCATAATCTGGGCGAATGCCAAAGATGTATCACCCAGATGAATGCCGATCTCGGCTACACGTGGATTGTTAATTGGTGCAATAATATTTTTAAAAAAATCAATAGTAGTAATTGTAGGATTCATAATGATATTCTTCCTATTAGAGTTTGTGTCAAATTTCTTTTATTCACATGTATTTTCAATGGTATCAGTGTGTAAAGCGTCAAGATCAACATGACTATTAATATCGATTAGATGTGCTAATTTTCGAGAGGCAGAGCGAATGCTGGCTAATTCGCTGATACAAAAACGACCTTTGATGCTAAAATTGTTCCAACAAACAGTGTCATCATGAAGATGTAGGCATTTAAGGGCAAATTCTTCTGGATCGTCCGCGATAAAGCAATTCTCTCCATCCTCAAGTGGAAAGCCCTCCGCGCCAATGGATGTTGTCACGACAGGCAGGCCACTTGATAAGGCACTGCCAATTTTTCCCTTCATGCCCGCACCGTAAGTCATGGGACAGACGAATACTCGAAATTTATCTAAAAACGTATCCAAATCTTTCACATAACCGTGCAAAATAATATTTTTAGATCTTAAATGTCCCAGTTTGGTATCGGCCTCACGTCCTACGACGTGTAAACTTATGTCCTTTCGCCTTGCAAATATATGAGGCCAAATTTTTGATATGAAGTAATCCATTGCATCATAATTATGATTCACCGAAAAATTCCCGAGAAAAACCATTCCCCTGCGCGCGTTGAACTCTATCTTGGGTTTGCAGACCACATGCACGTTAGGGATGATCCAAATTGGGGGGCAATTGGGGATATTTTGTTCAAGATCTCTTTTTTCATCTTCCGTGACTGTGACAATATCATGTCCTAGTGGGTATAGGGTGGATTCTCCTGCTGAGAATTCCTGCGCCGTGTGCAGGTCGTCCATATTTCGCGATGTTTTAAATTTTCGGAAAAATTTCTTGGCATGGTAGTCCATGGTGTCCAGGATAATGCGCGTCCCTGTTAACTCCTGCCGGATAGCTCCGACAAGGACTTGCAGGGTATTCAGATATTGAGTGGTCCAGATGTTCGTTATCCATAAGATGTCAGGACGAAAGAGGAGTGCTTTTTTGAGGAGGATTTTTGAGTCTAATGTAACGTAATGAAAACGGATGTTGCCTTGATGCGCTGCAGCATACTGGGCATCTTTTGGATCTGATACAAAATAGAGATAGTCGATGGAAAATCCGCCTGCGGCAAGTATTTTGATTAGGTGTGAAACTCTTAGTTGGGATGAACTGGCATCAAACCGTGGCATGAAATCGCTGATCATGACAATGCTCTTGCCTTTGCCTTCCGGTGGCGTCATGGCGTTGGAGTCATTTTGAATTTGCAACGCGTTTTTCAATTCAGCGGGGATGATAAATTTATCGGCCTTGCTGTTGAAATTTGATTCGTAACGGTTTCTTCCACCGTCAATGAATCCGTGCGAGATCATGAGTTTTGCGGTCTCAAGGTGCATTTCTGCCCTGGATTTTTGTGTTTTTGCTTCGGGATGAATTATTGCATTCGCCCAAATTCCTTGTCCCGGTAAAAAAAAGCCTCTTCTCGCAAGTCTCATCCAAAGATCAAGGTCCATGCAGAATTCAAGAGATTCGTTCACTCCACCAAGTTCTTTGATATATGACATGTTCATGAAACATGCTGGTTGATAAAACTGTCGACCGTTCCAGTTCTCTCCAATGTTTGAAAGGGACAGATTGTTGGGAAAGATTACGTTGAGTTCATGACCGGTTGGGGTCATTCTTTTGCAAGCACCCACCCATGCGGCGGCATCCGGATTGGTGCGCCATGCTTCCGCGATTCTTTGGAGTGCATTTGGTTCAAGGTAATCATCTGAATTGAGCCAATTAAATATCTGTCCAGTGGCCCGTTCCAGTCCTTTATTGATGGCATGAGACTGTCCTCGATCAGGTTCGCTCACCCAATATGACAGCGTGTTCTCGTATTTTTTTATTATGTCTGTACTGCCATCAGTACTACCGCCATCAATGATTATATATTCAATATTTATGTACTTTTGGTTGATTACAGATAGGATTGTCTTTTCTATGTAATTCGATTGATTGAAAGATGGAGTAATTATGGATATTTTTGGAAGTGTATGCATGATTATGCGTGCTTTTTTTGTAATGTTTTTGCAAGGATTGTTTCAATTCTAAGTGCATTTTTTGTTGGATTGAAATTACTAGCTGCAAAATTATACGCAGCTATACCAGCGTCAATTAGCAATGCAGGGTTGTTGCATAATTCGATGAGTTTAATAGCAAGTGATTCTGGATTTTTTGGTGGTACAAGCCATCCAGTATTGCCATTTTTGATAAATACATCTTCCACCCCAGTCGCTAATATTGGACGACCCATTGACATGGCTTCAATAACATCACGTCCCCAGGGAGATCCCGTATATTCTGGTCGAATGAGACAATGCATTTTTTTTATTTCATTTTCAATATCGTTGCACCATCCTTTAAGCTTTATTACATCGGAAACATTGTTTTTTGATATGAGTTCTTCAAGTACTTGTGTGTACGCTAAATTTCCCGATCCATATATGTTAATCACTGAATTAGATTTTCGTAATTCTTTAATTATTGATATACATGAAATAATTAATAATCCTTGTCCTTTTCCTTCATACATATTTCCAAAACATCCAAAATTGATAGGTGGAAATATTTCATTGTTGAAGTATTCTGGTGTGTTATTTGATGTGTTGTAGACAATGTCTGTGCTTATTCCAATATTTTTAAGTTGTTTGTCTTCAATTGGTCCTATTGCAATGGCGTGATCAAGATGTCTAGTAAGAAACTTTGTGACTTGTTTGTAAAGAGGTGATGTTTCGTCGAGGACCTCGCGCGCAATTAGGATTTTGCTCTGTGCGGAAATATAAGGTGCAAGGCTTGTTGATGGGTAGCCGTTGAAGCAGGCTATGTCTGTTTTGAATAATTTGAGCGTTGCAATGGTTGCCGCATGCTTTTTGCGAATGTGCGACGGGAAGTTTGTTGTTGGTGCGGGTACTCCGATGTAGCCTGTTTGAAGAAAGGAAAATTCTGCTTTATGTACAGGGATTTTAAGTGATGAGTAGATTGACCATGGAGCTTTGTCGTATCTAGGATCTACAAGCGTAATAATCTTGATTTTGTGACCAAGTTTGTGCAGTCGTGGTGCAAGTACTGACAAGCTTCTTGCTGCTCCTCCAGAGTCGAAATCGTGCGTGATAAATAGAATATTCATTGTTTTCGCCTGTATAATCGGTGCATTTATCTTTTCTATAATAGTGTTTAATAATTCGAAAAAAATGAATACTATTTCAAATTTTGAATTTTATTATGTAGTATGATTTGTCAAAAAAACGAATTTTGTTGATCACAGTCGCTTTGAAAAGTGTAATATAGAAAAATGCTAGTCTTGTATTGGATGTTTTGGTCTGAATGTAAGTCAGGTCTAATTCTTTGCTTTTTTTAATGCAGTATTTGATTAGTGATAGGCCAAGTCCATGTCCTCTATATTCTTCGTTAACTGCAAAAAATGCAATTTCAGATGATGATGTTTGTATGTATGATAAATTGATAAATTGATAAATTGCATCGAATAATATTTTTGGATTTTTAAACATCAATATTGAACAATTTAAAATTGTGTCGAATTTGATAATTGATAAAAAAGAAATATCAGAAAAAAGTAAGCAGCAAAATCCAACAAGATGATTATTTTGGTATGCTCCTGCGATTATCGAGTCCCCTTTTTCCTGCATAGTGAACGCCTTTTCGTAATATCTTGAGATAGTTTTTATTCCAATGTTTGGTAATACGTCGTCAGGAAGTGATTTGCAATGTATATCGATTAATGAGTTAATTTCCTCGCGACATACACTTGATATCTCAATTTTTATATCCGATAATTTATTGGTGCACATTTTTTTTGTATAGTGGAAAATTTATAGTTTGTTTGCTCGCTTTGTATGAGTTATGATACGAATCAATATTTGTTGAATAGTAGCTGAGATTTGGGATAGAATACTGAATTAGTTCTCCTAGTTGTATTTTCATTTTTGCATACTCTTGGATTGTTTCTTCACGCACCGGTACGCGTACTGTATAATGCGAATAGGTTGCTCCATCCACAATAGGTGGTAACACCCATCCCTCCCGTCTTGGCAACGACTGATCATAGTATCTTGCATTGTCGCGTCTCCGTCGGATGATCTGTGGATATTTTTTGAGTTGCGCCAGTCCAACCGCAGCTTCGACAGTCAGCATTTTATCTAAGTAGTCAGGTGGAAAATGAATACGGCCATCACGATGGTAGGTCTTGGTGAATCTGTTCAGAAGAGACGTTTTTTCTTGAATCCACCATGTCAAGCCGTAGATCCTTTCATTGAATGCGATATAGACAGCGAGCAAGTAGAGACGCCGCTGGAGTCCCTTGAGCACGCTTGCGGTTCGGTATGTGACATCTCGCCATGCTCTAATTTTGTTGGCAAGGGCTTGGTCCTGGAAGGTCAGCATTCCGCCAAAAATGCTCGTCATGATCTTGCTGATGTTGAATGCGTAGACTGCGACGTCACCGGAGGTACCAATCATCCGTCCCTTCCATTCTGCCCCGAAGGCATGGCAACAGTCCTGCATCAACCAGATTTTGTGACCATATCGAGCCTCTGCTTGCTGTACTATGCCCTCTAGCAGATCCAAATCTTGGGGATACCCAAAGGTGTGGGTGGCAATGATAGCCCGTGTTTTATCGTTAATGGCTGCCTCCGCCTTGTCGAGATTCATGTTGTAATCATCAAGATCTATGTCGATGAACCGCGGCGTATTGCCACTCAAACTCACGGCGTGCGCCACCACGGAACAGGTGTAGGCCGGCATGATGATTTCGGCATTTTTGATGCCCATTGCGTTGAAAAAAGCCCATTGCGCGGAACGGCCATAGGGAAATGCCACCGCATCAACAGCTTGAAATGCCATGGCAAATTCTTTCTCAAATACTTCAACTGCTCCGCTATTGCGCCGGAACAAGGCTTTGAATTCCTGCCATCCCAATTCGGGTTTGAATCTAGGTATCATAATCCGTGTTCCTCATCTTGTACCTGCCAATATCCCTGGCTGGCCATGTGAATTGAAACGAAGGATCCTGGTTTTTCAACACGGCTGAAGCCTGGTGGCAAATTGATTTCATCAGTGATTTCGATTTGAGGTCCAAAGGAAATTGTGCGTTTGTTTACAATTGACCACTTCTTACGCGGTGTGACCAGTAGTCGTACCAACGCGAGTTTGACCCATTCTCGAAATACACGAAATCTGAATAGTGTGAGACCGAGAACTCGGAGCACAATGAACTGCCCTGGATTTGGTAACCGTTTGGAGATGGGCACTACGTGCGCTTCGATATTGAGAACGCTATCCTTTATGTGAACGCTATTGTTTGGATTAAAGGCCTGCGTACTGCCCAGCTGGCCGCTTGGATTCCGGATCACTACCCCTGCTTCGATAGTGACTGCAACACCCCGGAAAAAATGCGTAACCACACCTCCTTTATGGGTGTTGATCAATGTATAGTGGTCGACACCTTTATCAACCCAGATTCCAGCCTCAGAAAAGTGTCTGCGAAAAGACATCTGTCCCTGTGAAGGAAGTGACGCCATTTTAGGATTCTCGTGGCGAAAAAGCGAAAGTTGAGCTGCCCAGCAATACGCATTGAACATTGGAACAAGATTGGGTTCATCCATGGATGAGCATGTCACCACTCGTTGCTTCGCGATGCTTTGTTCCATGAAATTGGCTAGGCTCGCTGCGTGTGGACTTTCACTGGCAAGAGCTAAGACGCCGCACGGATAGTAAAACCGAGTATTCCGACTTCCGTATAGACCACCAAAAGACCCATCTGGGTGTGCAAAATGGCAGAGGAATTCCAAAGAGCGTTGTAATGGCGCCAGCAATCCAAAGTCTGGGCGCTGTTGATGAACATCGGCTAAATAGCAGGTGCACAGTGACTGATAGCCAGGATCTGCTCCTCCGTACTCACAAAACCAGCCTTCTCTGGACTGGCGATCCAAGATGCGATCAAGTAATATGAGAGCTTTATTTTCGGCGGTAGTTTCTTCCATCAGGCGATGCCAACGAACCAAGGATGCGACCGCTGTTGCCAAATGATTGGAAATAGTTGCATGGGTTTCATCTGCTGTGATTAGATAGCCAATCAGAGGCTGGATAATCCGCTGCCAACGCTGTTGCGTTTGTTTGTCAATCTCTGGCCGCAGAATCTCCATCGTGCAGAGTAGATCGAAGGCGACCAATGCTGTTACGCAATAAGACCCCTCGTTTGGGAATGCTTCCTCAAGACTGCCGTCCCTCCGGGTAAGGCGAGCCGTGGCCATGTACATTGAATTGATGCGCTCAAGAAATAGTTTTTGAGGAGTTTGATAGGGCCACATTCCGTTTCGCCATAAGCGTGCCATGCCATGGGCCGCGCCTTGAAAAGATGCATTGCCAAAATCGATCAAACCCCACGCCCAATAAAAACGATCGCCCATGCCATAACTCTGATGGGTTTTGTCCCTGTCAAACAATGCTAACAGCCGAGGCAGATTTCTGTGAACTTCATCAAGATAGGGGTTACGCAACATTTTTTTGATAACAAAAACGCAATACAAGATTATAGTCGTAAACTGGAAGCCATGGTAGCGGCCAATATTGGATAGTTTTCCTTGCAAATATATGGTCAAGCTCGTTGATGATCTGATCCGCAAAATTAGGATGTTCCCAACAAATGATTTTATCGGGGTTGATATTGGTGTTATTATGAAGCCAACGTCGTGACGTGAACATCCTTCCAATTCCCCATGCCAAACCTCCTTCAGTCGGGATTGCACCAATCAATAATCCGCCTGGTTTCAGCACTCGAAACAGATCGTCAAGATATGGACGTAAGGGATAAAGATGCTCCAATGAGTAGAAGGTAACCACTGCGTCCACAGAGGCGTCTTCCAATGGGAGCGATTGATTTCTCTCCAGTAAGATGGCTCTATACACGATATTCTTTTCAGCAAGTTTTTGCTGAGCTAGTTCCATCATACGAGAAGATATATCCGTCAATACGTACTCACACGGTTTCCCTTGCAAATATCGAAGATGTCGAATGTCGCCGGCGCCAACTTCTAGTACGCATTTGTTTGTCAAATCGATTTCCGCCATGATTTGATAACCTGCGTCGTTGATAAGCGTTCCAACACCGTTCCTCTGGTTGATGCGATAAAAATCCGCATACGTATTTAACCACTCCCGCCAACAAGGGTCGTCAGGTTGTATCGATAGTCCCCATCGCCTTCGATTTCCCCACAGTGGCACTGCAATCGACTGCGGCAACCAGTTTCTCAGCATAAGATTACTCCGTTTTCATCTGTTGCATTACCCATAGCAGGTCGTGGAATCCTTGGCTCCATCCATAGACTTTAGCAAGAGTATGAGGATGCCAAAGTACTGCCGCGTGTCCATGTACCGCAAGGCATTCGTTGATCCATACTCGAATCTGTTGCTGTCTTTGTGAGTCGTTAAGTAGATTGTAGTCGTAAAAGTGTGAATCCATTAAAATTGTTGGCTGCGCAGTCAGGTCGTAGCTGCGTGTGCGTGAATGGTCCCATGGTCTCCAGGATAATGCGGTCGAATTGCGAAAACCTGGGCGATCGTTGAACAGCAGTGTCCGGTCGAGACGCAGACCGGCATTTTCTTGTGCTCCCCATGTTTCTCGCCAACTGAAACGTAACCAATGTTGTCGAGATGTTGTGATAGGCATATTTGTGACGAGTTCAAGTTGCTTTTTTTGCAGTGCGATCACATCGCTGTTATTCCAGCTTTCGAAGCTAGGATGCAATCCTATTTGATATTGGTTGTCCAGTAGGTGCTGAATTAAGCCCATGACTTGTGGCGTTGTTAGGGCGTAGCCTGGATCAAATAGCCATCGCTTGAACGATTTGGGCCGCATGTCTGCATAAAAATGAAAAACGCTCGTGATGTTTGCCTTGGATTCCGCCGCAAGCAATTCGTCGAATTTCCACCAATTATCTTTGCTGCAAAACATCCGAATCGCTTTTAGCGCATACAGACTGCTTTTATTGAGATCGCCCTGAAGAAGAACGCGAATTGCATTTAGACAGATAAAGACAGATTGTTTTAAACGAATTGAAAGTGTTTTTTCAATTGCATCAACATCATGCGTCATTACAATTTCTGTTTTCGGTAATTCTTCAAAAAGTGAATCTGCCGAGGAGCAATTTTCTTGTGCTGCCCACTCGCGCAGAAATAACGCGATACGATTAACCCAGGCGTACTGCCACACGCGATCATCCCAGCCTTGTAGATGAAAGCTATACGAATGAATGGGACCGTGCTTTTGTTCCCAGAGTCTTTCATGCCACGCTTCAAGCAGCAGAAAGATTGCGAGCATCCAGTCTATGTCTCTCCAAGAAACATTTTCTACAGAGGTGTCGTTTGGTACAATTTCCTGTGGAACAGGGAGCATTCCGTCAACAGCCCATGATTTCGCCCATGCCGGAATCTTTATCATGGCCAATTTCAAAGGCACCTGCAGCGACGTTTGAGTTGGGCAGGGGCGTAACGGCAGAGTTTCGATGAGTTTTGAATGCTTTGGCCAATATCGCGCCAGGGAGTTGAGCACATGGTGTTCAAGCTCTTTCCGTGGCGGCAATAGCACGAGATCAGTGTGCATCGATAAACCGTAGATGCCAGAGTTCCAAACAGAGAGCGCCCCAGAGTTGGCGATTCCCAACGCCTTGTTGGTCAATCATGCTGCGCAGAGCTTTAGCGGAATAAATCCCTCGCTCAACACTTTTGCGTGAAAGCAAAATATCTGAGACAAAGTCACGCACCACGCCGCCCTGCATCCACTCCTTCAAGGGCACGGGAAAACCCATCTTGTCTTTTCGATCAAGAATGAGGTCGGGAAGTAGTCCGCGAATCGCTTTCTTCAATATGTGCTTGGTCCGCCCCCCCTGGAATTTGAGTGGTGGTGGCATAGTCGTCACGAGATCAACGATGCGCCTGTCCAACAGCGGTACTCTGGATTCTATTGATACCGCCATGCTAACCCTATCTTCGATTTGCAGAAGTGCCGGAAGTAAGGTTTTTTGATCAAAATGTGTCATTTTGTTGATGTAGGATTTTGTATCGGGATGGTTGAAAATATTCTGAAAATCAGCAAATAGCTCATTTCGGTCAAATCGCTCTTTTGCTTCTGGATGCAGGAGTACCTTGATGCCCTCACTGCGGTCAATCAGGTGGAAATAACGGGCGTCCATGTCTTCAAAAAGGCCCTTGGTCCAGAATTGACGCAACAATGGCGAATATTCTTTGAGCAGGGGCAGGTTGGGCACAATGGATTCAAGCGTGACCAGGTGTTTGCCTTCTTCCTGCGTTTCCATGATAGCGCCTTTTAGCGCTTGCTCAAGATAGCCAATGAGATAGCGTGCATATCCGCCAAAAATTTCATCTCCACCCTGACCGCCCAGCACCACGGTGACATGCTCGGAGGCTAGGCGACTTGTCACAAATTGAGGAAACAGGCCTGGGCCGGCCAAAGGTTCATCCAAGGCATAGATCAATTGCGGTAGGTACTCCGTAAACTCGACCGCCGTGGGAATTACTTCGTTGTAAATGCCACCCGTATGTCGGGCTAACTCGCGTGCGTAGCGAGATTCATCGTATTCTGAACCCTCTGTAAATCGACCATGAAACATTGGCATTGGTTTAATCAAGTGTTGTGACGCTAATGCGCTGACAAGACTTGAATCGATTCCTCCTGATAAATATGCGCCAACAGGTACGTCAGAGCGTATTTGTAAACGAGTACTTTCTTGTAATAAATTGATTAATTCATCTTGAAACCAATACTCTGTATGATAATAGTCAACTTCATAATTTGTATCCCAATAGCAAATATCTTTTTCTATGCGTGAACCAGATCCAATCAGATAATGTCCTGGCCTAACTTTCATAATATGGCGGATTCAACTTGCAAGTGCAACACCCTCAAAGTTGAATGAAAAGGCAAGGTGGTATAGCCCTTTAGCCTCTCCATCCAACCAAAGATTGAGG
>RZYP01000004.1 GCA_009930275.1 Negativicutes bacterium | reverse complement strand
CAGAACCGGCAGAAAAAGGCAGCTATGGCTTGTGGGGCCGTTATTTCAATCAAGCTAATACCACTTATTATGCACACACAACTGATGGCGTGCATGACTCCTTTGATAATAACGCGGCAGGGGGCTTCAAAGGCTACGGAGTGGGCGTGAACTATGCCGTCGCCAAGAATGTTGTTACTACGGTTCAGTATTTTGATCTGGATGCCAAAATTGGCAGCGAAAACAACAAGACTATCTGGACTGACGTTACTTTCAGCTTCTAATTAACGGTTCAATTATAAAAACAAATGAATTTGGTGTTTTAAACTTACGGGCAGGGAAGTGCTTAGGCGCTCCCTGCTTTTTCATTTACAGCAGAAAAAAATTAGTATATCATGGACTTAGACAGAATATTGCGACAATACAAAGTATGACTGGATTAATACTTTGTTAGTCTGCGGCAGAAACAGCTATCATTAGGAGGCGGCGATATGATTGTAGGAACGGCAGAAATAAAACTTTATGCTCCCTGGGTGTATTCTTTGAAGGAAAAGCGGATGATAGTCAAGAGCCTGATTGCCAGAACGCGTAATAAGTTCAATGTTTCGATTGCGGAGATTGCAGAACAGGATACGCATCAAACAATAGTACTTGGTCTGGCTTGTGTAGCAGGTTCAATCAGCCATTCTGACAGTATTATTGATAATGTTATTTCTCTTATTGAAAGCAGTACGGAGGCAGAGATAACCGATATTGTCCGTGAAATAAGATAGTATCTTAAGCAAAGTAATTTTATTGGCTATTAGAAACAGTTTTTTAAGAGGAAGGTGGAGGCATGCAGGAGTTTAAATTTGGGCTTTTGCCCATTAAGCATTGGCTTGCATTTGAAGATATTGATGACGAATGTCTTAACCAGGCGATACATCTGTCAAATTTGCCCTTTGCTTTTCATCATATTGCGCTCATGCCGGATTGCCATAGCGGTTATGGGATGCCGATCGGCGGAGTTCTGGCGACAGAAGGGGCGATAGTTCCTAATGCCGTTGGTGTTGATATTGGTTGCGGTATGATTGCAGTACGAACCGATTTGCATGATATAAACCAGGAGGCTATCACCGAAATTATCGCAGTTGCACGCACGACAATTCCTGTGGGTTATGAACATCACGCAACAAGGCAGGTAGTGTCAGCTGAGGATGCTATTCTGTTTGCTTCAGCAGAAAAGCACGATTCTCCTGTTATACGCATGGAAATGGATCGTGCGCAGTATCAGGTTGGCACGCTTGGCAGTGGCAATCATTTTATTGAACTGCAAAAAGGCAGTGACGGCAGAATCTGGCTCATGGTTCATTCAGGCAGCCGTAATGTCGGCAAAAGAGTATGCGACTACTATAATCAACGGGCACTGGCTCTTAATAGCAAGTGGGGTTCGGTTTACGTGCCAAGAGAATGGGATCTGGCCTTCTTGCGGATTGAAGACGATATAGGTAATGAGTACATTGCGGCAATGCAATGGTGTATGTCCTTTGCGCGGCTTAACCGCAAGTTAATGATGCAGCGTCTGCTCAACATCTTTAACAAAGTAACAGGCGGTATCGGTGAATTTGAGATACAAACCCATCACAACTATGCGGCTAAAGAAGAACATTTTGGTAAAAAAGTATGGGTGCATCGGAAGGGTGCTATAAGAATGAGAGCGGAGGAACAAGGCATTATTCCGGGCTCGATGGGTACGCCTTCGTATATCGTAGAGGGCTTGGGAAACCTAGACAGTTTTTGTTCTGCTTCTCATGGTGCGGGGCGCAGGATGTCACGGGCGGCGGCCAACAAAACTATTACCGAGCAAGAGGCGCAGGCGGCTATGCAGGGTATTGTGCATGATCGTTTCCACGGTAAATACGAGGAAGCGCCGCAAGCTTATAAGAATATTGAGGATGTAATGTCCTGGCAAAAAGATTTGGTTAAACCAATTGTGAAGTTGCAGCCACTTGGGGTGATGAAGGGTTAATTCAAAGAGATGGGGTGTTTGCATGCGGCTCTTTACCGGTGTCAAGTTCGCAAGCAATATTATTGAAAGCCTTTGTTGTTTGCAAAGCGAAATCACAAAGAGGGCCAGTAAAGCAAGGCTCGTTTCCGAGGATAATTTGCATCTGACTCTATTTTTTCTGGGAAAGACTTCGGAAAATAAGCTTGAAGAAGTCAGGCAAGCCTTAAAAATTGTGGGTGAAGGCAATGCGTCTTTTACACTTAAGCTCAATAACCGACTGGAAACTTTTGATGCTAAGAACCCGGCAAAGGTGGTTTGGGTCGGAGTTCAAGAAGGTTTGCCAGCTTTGCAGCGCTTGCAGCAAGCTATCTCATCAGCAATGGAGCAGGCGGGATTCAAAGGCGATGGCAGAACCTATGTACCGCATATTACTGTTGCGCGTGACGTATATTTTAAGAACGCAACTGATACAGGTTGTGAGGAGGGTATTGGCGCTAAGATAACATCAATCCCGGCAATGGCGGTTGAGAATTTTGAACTTATTGCCAGTGAAATAAAGAACGACAGACGCGTATATAGAACTATTGCAGTGTTTTCTCTGAAAAATAATTGATCAAACTGAGTAAGACTTAAAAGAGCAGCTGTTGGTGCAACTCTTGTTTATTTGTAGGAAGAAAGAAGCTATTTGAAGACAAAAAGAAAAAAGATGGGTACAAAGAATATTGTATACATAACAATAACAAGCAGGAATTCCGCAAAATTCGTTTAATATGTTACATTGCATTCATGAAATAGTTGGTTGCAACTTGGACTACTATTTTTTATGACTATTGCCAAACTATTCAAAAACAGGGGGAAGTTTTATGCATTTATCAACAAAAATTTTAATTGGTCTTGGTCTCGGCGTTGTTGCCGGATTAGGCCTGGGAGCAGAAGGTTTGCCTTTTGCCAAAGCCTGGATTGCTCCTTTCGGCGCTATCTTTTTGAACTTGATCAAGATGATCATTGTACCGCTGGTCTTTGCATCATTGATTGTTGGCGTTTGCGGCTTGGGTGATGTTAGAAAAATTGGGCGCATTGGCACTAAGACCGTCGCTTTTTATTTGGGAACAACTGCTTTTGCAATTCTTTTAGGCCTTGGCATTGCGACATTGTTTGAGCCTGGTGTAGGGCTGACCTTGCCTGGGGCGGGTGTTAAAGCAGCTTCAAAAGCTGCGCCGCCGATTATGAAAGTTATAGTGGATATATTCCCAAGCAATCCGTTGGATGCTATGCTGAAAGCTAATATGCTCCAAATCATAGTGTTTGCGCTTTTCCTTGGTGGCGGCATTGCTTCTGTGGGCGAAAAGGCTAAGACTGTTTATAACTTTTTTGATGGCCTGGCAGAGGTTTGTTACTCTATAGTTGGTATGATCATGATGTTTGCGCCATTTGGTGTTTTTGCCTTAATCGCGCCTGTAGTGGCAGCTAACGGACCTAGCGTCTTGCTACCGCTTTTGAAAGTAATTGCGTGCGTATATTTGGGTTGTCTGCTGCATGCTTTCTTTGTCTATGGTTCTTTGCTGAAAATATTGGGTGGGTACAATCCTATCCAATTTTTTAAAAATATTTTGCCGGCACAATTAGTTGCATTTTCCACCTGCTCAAGCTCTGCAACATTGCCGGTCAATATGGAATGCGTACAAAAAATGGGTGTTTCCAAAGAGATTTCGAGTTTCGTACTACCTTTGGGCGCAACTATCAACATGGATGGAACTGCTTTGTACCAAGGTGTTTGTGCTTTGTTTGTTGCCCAGATTTACGGTATTGACCTGACTTCGGCACAAATGATGACGATTATTCTTACGGGAACTCTTGCTTCGATAGGAACTGCTGGTGTTCCGGGTGCAGGACTGATCATGCTGACTTTGGTTCTCCAATCTGTTGGACTACCGCTTGAGGGCGTTGCGCTGGTAGCTGGTATTGACCGTGTACTTGATATGCCCCGTACAACTGTAAATATTACCGGTGACGCAGTTGCCGCTTACTTAGTTGATAAAAGCGAAGGCAAACACGCCTAAAACTTTATTACTTGGTTTGTGGTAAAAATTAAACCCATGCTTCCCTTCGGGCAGCATGGGTTACTTTTATTTGCGTTGGAGTGAGTGAAGAATTTTAGGCAGTTCGGAGTTAATAATGGCTGCCATCTTTTTTTTGGCGTTGATATCAGGATGCAGACCATCTAACGATAATCTTACCGGCATAACGCCGTCAGGATAATTCATTCCCCTTGCCAAGTCTATGTGGGTCTGAGTTCGGATAAATTCATTGACCGTATCCATTTCAGCGCGCCAATCTTCTACGGTGGATTCGTTGAAAACCTTTTCAATGCTTGCAGGGTTTATGGGGGGGAGCGTCAAAAAAATAGGTACTATTTTGTTTTTCAGGCATTTATCTTTTAGCGTTTTCAGATCGCTGATTACTTCTTCGGCCGAAGTTCCGCCGCGGATGCTATTAGTGCCTTCAAGAATTATGAGATAACGTGGATGGAAGGGCAGGACGTCATCATCAAAACGGTCCACGCTTGACTCGCTGGTATCACCGCTATTGGATAAGTTGACGGTTGGAAAGTTCAAATAGGTTTGATAACTGTATTCCCAGTCAGCTGGCGAGTAAGACATATTGCCGCCGCCGTGGCTTATGCTATCGCCGAAAGTAGCAATTTCCCAACCGGTATTAGGATTAGTAACGAATTCAACCACATCGGAATAGACACCGACGGCTTCACCATCTTCATCCAGACCTCTTACACGCCAGTAAAAAGGTTTGGAGGAGAAGCGTGGCTTATCGTCATACTTATCAGACAGCGTGGTTATCGCCGACCAAATTCGGTGCATGGATGGTTCAGTGCCGTTGGGGTTTTCAGGGGGAGCATCAAGCAGTTCTACTTCGTACTGTGTTGCGTGAGCAATAGGCAGCCATGAATAAACAGGATAAAGTAAGGTTGAACCATTTACCGAGCCAAAAGAAGAAGTAGTGACGGGAGCATTGATGGGAGGCACGGAGGCATCGAGATAAATTGGTTCTGGATGAGAAAAACTGGTGATGGGCTCACCGTCGAAGTTAAGGGCACGTACCCGCCAGTAAACAGGGCTTGTTTCCGCAAACCTTGTCAGATCAGGATTGTGACCGTTATTATAGACTTGCCGAGTTGAATAAAGCCGGGATTCAGAAAGCCTGTTCTTATCAAGCAGCGGCAGTGGTGATGGCAAAAATTCAACCTCATATATTACCGCGCCCTTGACCTTGGTCCAGGTCAGCAAGGGACGCAAGGACGCAGGATTTTTGACCGAAAAATGCACTGTTGCAGAAGCGGGCTTCCTCCAGTTAGAAGCTGCAGCGTGTGCTGTTGCTGCGAAAGTACATTCTGCAGCTATCGATTCTTCGATTTTTTCCCGGAGAGTAAAATTATTGGACATAAATATTGTTGCAAGGCCTAAGCCTAATATTAGCGTTTTAGCGAAAGAAAAATTATGCTTATTCATAAAAAGACCCCATTTCTTTGCTTCTTCGCTGATTATAGCATTATCGTTTTAAAATAACAATTATGATGATGCTGTATATCTTGAAAAGAAGAGAAGGTGAATATATGATGAAATTGAGGGGTTGGAGGCTTTAATTGCTTAAAATAATTTATAACAGCAGGCAGGATAATTGGCAGTTAATAACGAAAGAACAAAAGTATTGAAGTTTAAACCCAGAGAGGTGGTTGGCGTGGAACAGTTTTATAACAAATATTATAGGCTATTCGCGAACTTTGCCGAAAGTTATTGGTTAGATACCACAAATCTGCAGGTTATATCCAAAGAAAACCCTTGGGTTGAATACGAAGTTTGGGTTTTCGTCGGTTATAAAGACACCGGCAGGAGAAAAAGGATACTAAATAGGCAAAAGTATAAACTGCCTACAAATGGTTACGAGAATCTTGGAACGTCTCTTAAACATTTTTTTTATCGCTTTAACCTTAATACGCATGAAGTGAAATTCGCAGTTAAGGGTTATACTGATTATACTGATTTTGGCGTTATTCTTGATTTTCAAGAAAGTGATAATTTATCTTGGTGCGCAGTAATTCCTGGCAGCATACGTGACAACATATTTAAGGGTATAACAAAATACGTATTAGAGAAAGGCATCAGTCCGCGCTGATATCTATTTAAGGGAATTGCCGGAAATTGCGCGATATTCTTGAAAACTAAGAGTTGATCTATATTTTTTTTGACACAAATAATACACAAAATTTTCTGAAAAATCACTTGAGTTTTGCACATTACCGGATTATAATAAAAGCACAAAGAAGGTGCATCATAGGACGCGGGGTGTTTCGGAGAGTGGACCGGATGGTGTTCGGTTGTTCTTGGTAGTCGGATAGTTTGTGTACGGAATAGACTGTTGATGGAAGTAACTCTAGCGCCTATGTGTGAAGAGGGCGGCGGGATGGCCGCCCTCGCAATAGCTGGCAACACCTCGCAAGGGTGTTCAGGGTATGGCAGCCTGAGAACAACGGTCTTGGTGGCAGAAGACAAGACGTTATGGATTTTCAGGGGAAACATACCGGAGAGGAGCAGGATGCGTCAGTTCTGCTCCTCGTATTATTTTGTTTTTTCGAGGATGTTTTCTACAACCAGATTAAGAGCCTCTTTGGTAACAGTGCTCATTGCCGCTGTCGGGTCACCGTTATCTTCGCTTTCGACAACTTGAGGGTCAATTGGCAATTTGCCGAGAAAATTTATATGGCGTTCGGCCGCAAGTTTTTCGCCGCCGCCACTTTTAAAAATATTGTGCACTGTTCCGCATTCAGGACAGACAAACCCACTCATATTTTCAATCAAGCCGAGAATTTCCATCTGAACTTGTTTACAGAAATTGATAGATTTGCGGACATCCGATAGAGAGACCTCTTGCGGAGTTGTAACTACTATAGCTTTAGCATCTTTAATAGTTTGGACGATGGTAAGAGGTTCATCACCTGTTCCGGGCGGGCAGTCGATAATGAGGTAGTCAAGGGCAGACCATTGCGTATCAGCAAGGAATTGCCTGATGACGCCTATTTTTAATGGGCCGCGCCAGATCAGGGCATCATCAGGTTCAGCCAGGAGGCCTTGTACTGTCATAACCTGAAGGTTTTCGCTATATTGGTAAGGGAGCAGACGGTTGCCGTCGGTATTAAGGGGGATTCCTGTTAAACCAAGGATACCGGCTATACTCGGCCCGTGTAAGTCGACGTCTAACAGCCCTACTTTGTAGCCGCGTTCACTCAGGGCTATGGCGAGATTGGCGGCAACCGTGCTTTTGCCGACGCCACCCTTACCACTCATAACCATTAATTTATGCTTGACATTCTGCAGAAAGGCATTTATTTTTTTGTCTTGTTCTACCATTTCCCTATCGTTGCAATTTTGATTAGACTCGCAACTTTCGCAATTACTATCGCAATTCATGCTTTCACTCCTCAATTTTGAATTATTGGTACATGCTTAATATATAGTCAGGTTAAAGTATTGTCAATTATAAGAATTAAGATTAGAATAGTAGAAAATCACATGGAAAGGCAGGATGCGCTTTGGAGTTGCAATACATTCTTTCTGTTTCAGTTGTTATTTTTGCTGCCAGCTTGGCTCAGGCTGTTACTGGCTTTGGTTTTGCTATAGTCGCCGCGCCATTTCTCGCCTTTATTATGGGTCCTAAAGAAACCGTAATTTTTTTGTTGTTCAGCGGGATGTTTATGAAATCAGTTATGCTTTATAAAACCTGGAGCGCTGGAGACTCGAAACAGGTTTTTGTTTTGTTTGCAGGCAGTTTGTTGGGGGCTTTGCCTGGAGGGTATATTCTTAAGATTGCAAGTGCCGGAACAATTAAAATAATTATCGGCTTCGGCCTATTGCTTGCGACCTTGTTTCTGATCAAGGATTTTAAGTTTGAAATAGTCCATAAAAACAGGGCTAAACTGGCATGTGGTTTTTTCAGCGGCCTTTGCGGAGCCACGGCAGGCCTTAATGGACCACCGGTAGTTTGTTATTATCTGAATGAAAAAATGCCTAAAGAAGCAATGAGGGCAAACCTGGTGCGATTTTTTCTTCTTGGCAACGCCGGCACCTTGTTTTTAAGTTATGTTTGGGGATCTTTTCAACCTGGCGAATTAATTAATATTACGCTGACTTCTATTCCTGCTATGCTGCTTGGCTGGGCTATTGGTGAAAGGCTGTTTTATAAGATTAACCAGCTGCTTTTTAAGAGGTTAATTGTTGGAACGGTTTTTGTCAGTGCAGTTGTCACATTGGCAAGCGGTCTTTTAGCATAACAAGCATCTTTGAGCGCTTTCGTGTATTTGCTTGCATTGTTTGCAGCGTTTAAAGCACAGATGATTGTAACATTTCTTACAGTGAATAAAAAGATAATAAAAGTGTAAACATTTTCCTTGACAAGTCTACTGGCGCAAGGTAAGATAACAGCATTAAACAAGCAAAAAATGAATTAAGTTGAAGGCGGCTACAAAATGAAATCTACTTTAATGCAAGGTTGGGCAGTTGAATATGCATTTACTTTTAACCAAGGCTATTATTTTAGCACTTGGTATTTTGCATGCAATCAACTAAATAGCTCAATTAGCGTGAATAGAGGCCGAAAAAGGTAGCGATTATCCTTAGTTTATTGTGAAAAATGGATGAAGTCGTTGAGCAGGCTCTTTTACGGAGCCTGTTTTTTTATTTGCTAAAAAGATGTTGGTTATGAATTAAAAATAAATGGGAAAAGGTGATGTTATCATGATTATCGTAATGAAGCCAGGGGCACCGGATGCAGAGTGTGAGAAAGTACAGGAAAGCTTGGAAAAACAAGGGTTTTACATCAATGTCAGCAAGGGTGTGAATTTCTGTATTCTTGGCGTTGTCGGTGATACAAGCATGATAGACCCGAAACGCATTACTGTAAATGATTATGTGGAGAAGGTTATGCGTGTGCAGGAGCCTTTCAAACGTGCCAACCGTATGTTCCATCCGGAAAATACTGTTGTCGATGTCAGCGGCGTGGAGATTGGCGGCAAGAAAATAGCCGTCATAGCAGGACCTTGCTCCATAGAGACTGATGAGCAGATGGTTTCCGTAGCGGCATCAGTGAAAGACGCAGGGGCAGCGCTTCTTCGGGGCGGGGCTTTCAAACCGCGCACCTCCCCTTACTCCTTCCAGGGTTTAAAGGAAAAGGGCTTGGATATGTTAGGCGAAGCAGGTTCTAAAAATGGCTTGCCGATTGTTACTGAGATAATGTCTGCGGACAAACTTGAGCAATTTGTTGAAAAGGTGGACATGATTCAAGTCGGCGCGCGTAATATGCAGAATTTTGAGCTGCTGAAGGAGCTTGGAAAAACCAATGTGCCGATACTGCTTAAGAGAGGTTTGGCTGCAACGATAGAAGAATGGATCATGTCTGCGGAGTATATCATGGCCGGTGGCAATGAAAACGTCATTCTCTGTGAACGCGGCATCCGTACTTTTGAAAGTTACACACGCAACACCTTGGATCTCAGCGCGATACCAGCCGTCAAAAAGCTGAGTCATTTGCCTGTAGTGGTGGATCCCAGCCATGCCGCCGGTATGTGGTGGATGGTCGAGCCTCTGGCCAAGGCGGCTATTGCTGTTGGCGCAGACGGCTTGATGATTGAAGTACACAATGATCCTGAAAATGCATGGTGCGATGGCGCTCAATCCTTGAAGCCTGAGCGTTTTGCCGCTTTGATGAAGGACTTGAAGGGTATTGCGCAAATTGTCGGCAGGGAGCTTTGATATTTGTTGATTAAGGTTTTTGCAGATACTTAGACAAAATACATACGTAGAGGAGAAAAAGATTATGATTATTGTATTAAAGCCTGGCGCTCCGGAAGCCGAATGTAAAAAAATAAAGGACATGCTTTTGCGCGAAGGATTTCAGATTAATGAGATAGTTGGCGTGAATATGACAATTTACGGCGTTATTGGCGATACAAGCACCTTCGATCCTAAGCGTATAACTGTCAATGACTACGTCGAAAAAGTTATGCGTGTGCAAGAACCCTTCAAACGTGCTAATCGTATGTTCCATCCGGAAAATTCCGTTGTTGATGTCAGCGGGGTTAAGGTGGGCGGCAAAAAAATCGTTGTCATCGCCGGGCCTTGTTCTATCGAGACGGATGAGCAAATGTCTTCCGTCGCTGCTTCGGTCAAGGCGGCAGGGGCCACGCTCCTTCGTGGCGGTGCTTTCAAGCCGCGCACATCTCCTTATTCCTTTCAGGGCTTAAAGGAAAAGGGGTTGGAAATGCTAAAGGCGGCAGGGGACAAGAATGGTATGCCGATTGTCACAGAAATTATGTCAGCAGATAAGATTGAAAGATTCCTGGAAGATGTCGACCTTATCCAGGTAGGCGCACGTAATATGCAGAACTTCGAGCTGCTGAAGGAACTTGGAAAAACAAATGTGCCAATCCTGCTTAAAAGAGGTTTGGCCGCAACCATTGAGGAATGGATCATGTCCGCGGAATATATCATGGCAGGTGGCAATGATAATGTCATTCTTTGTGAGCGCGGCATCCGCACTTACGAAACTTATACACGCAACACACTGGACCTCAGTGCTATACCGGCTGCCAAGAAGTTGAGCCACTTGCCGGTAATAGTGGACCCCAGCCATGCAGCGGGTATGTGGTGGATGGTAGAGCCCCTGGCCAAGGCAGCTATTGCCGCTGGGGCAGACGGTTTGATGATTGAAGTGCACAATGATCCTGAAAATGCATGGTGTGACGGTGCTCAGTCCTTGAAGCCGGAACGCTTTGCTGCTCTGATGAATGACTTGAGGGGTATTGCACAAATCGTTGGCAGAGAACTTTGAATAAATTTTAGTAAAAAGTGAATTTTCATTACTTTACTTTTAGGGTATAATATAAAGATAGCTTTGTAGCATGGTAGCATGGTTGTTAGGGTATACCTAATTAGGTGAGGTGAGTTTTTTGGCAGGTAGGGTTTGTAGCATGGATAAGGATTTAAAGGACTTGGTATTCTGTATTGTTGGCCTGGGCCTTATTGGCGGCTCATACGCCAAGGCTTTAAGGCGACTGGGTGTAAAGAAAATTATTGCAGTTGATTCAAATATAAATGTATTGTCACAAGCAGCGGCAGAGGGCGTCATTGATGTTCCCTGCTTTCCTGCAAATGAAACGATGAAGGAAGCGGACGTAATTATTTTTGCAGTTTATCCCGCTGCTATTTTCGACTTCATCAAGCAAAATGTAAAATATTTTAAGCCGCAAGTGCTTATCACTGATGCCGCAGGGATCAAAGGGGATATGATTGAAAAAATCGACTCTCTGTTGGGAGCGGAGATGGATTTTGTTTCCGGGCATCCTATGGCCGGCAGAGAAGGCAGTGGCTTCAACCAATCTGCTGCCGAAATTTTTGACAAGGCTAACTACATTGTTGTGCCACGCCCGCATAATAATAGAAATAATATTGTGTGGCTGAAGTCTTTTGCTGTAGCTTTAGGCTGTAAAGAAGTGGTTGAGGTATCATTGAAGCAGCACGACAAAATTATTGCTTATACCAGTAATTTGCCGCATTTGCTTGCGTTGGCCTTGGTCAACAGCCAATCAATGAATAGTGATACCAAGTTTTTTATTGCCGGTAGTTTCAGAGACGCGACAAGAGTAGCAGATATTAATGCAGAGCTTTGGTCGGATCTGTTCCTTTACAATAGGGAAAACGTGCTTGAGGAGATAGAAAAATTCAAAAATGAACTTGAGCTATGGGCGGAAGCCTTAAAAAAGGAGGACGCAGAGGCACTGAAGTCGATGATGCGCTCCGCGACACTAAAAAGAAGGGCTTTATATGATGCACAAAGTCGTAGTTGATTTGGGTGAAAGAACTTACGAAATCAGAATAGAACGAGGTTTGCTGAAAAGTATCGGTAATGAAGCCAGAAAGCTATCGAAGGCTGGGAAAGTAGCAGTTATCACAGACGCTAATGTTAATGCGTTGTATGGTGAAGAGCTAGAGCACTCATTGGAAGAAGCCGGTTTTGCTGTTTCTAGGATCGTGATTGAACCAGGCGAGAAAAGCAAGAGTCTGGAGGTTTTGGGTGAAGTATATGGTAAACTCGCTGCTGCCGGTTTAACCAGAGGCGATTTGGTCATAACCTTTGGCGGCGGAGTTCCCGGTGATCTTGGCGGCTTTGCGGCGGCGACCTTTCTCAGGGGCGTTGACTTTATTCAGGTACCAACTTCTTTGCTAGCTCAAATTGACAGCAGTGTCGGCGGCAAGGTTGCAATTGATTTGCCTGCTGGTAAAAACTTGGTAGGCAGCTTTTACCAGCCTCTCGGCGTTTTTATTGATCCGGATTTACTTAAGACCCTGCCACAGCGCTACTTGCATGACGGCTTGGCGGAAGCGGTAAAGTATGGCTGCATCCGCAGCGTCGGGTTGTTCAGAAAACTTGAAGAGATTAAAGACGATGCCGAACTTTTGCAGAAGATCGACCAAGTTATCTTCGAATGTTGTGAAATTAAAGCCCGCATTGTGGAGGCAGACGAGTTTGACAACGGGGACCGCATGTTATTGAACTTTGGACACACGCTGGGTCACGCGGTGGAAAAATGCTACGGTTATGAAACATATACGCATGGCGAGGGTGTCGGCATCGGGATGATTATGATAACGGCCCAGACGGAAAGCAGGGGTATCACTGAGAATGGTACAACTGCGAGAATCAGAGGATTGCTCAAGCATTATAACCTGCCTGTTAAAACTGAAATGTCAAGGGATGAGGTTTTGCAAACCGTGGCCTTGGACAAGAAGAAAAAAGGTGGGGAAATTACCCTCGTAATTCTGGCAAAGATTGGCGAGGGCAGGCTCTTAAAAATACCATACGAAGAATTGCCGAATTATATCGTTTAGGAGAGTTTTATGGACACTATAATTATTGAACCGGCAACCTTAGCAGGTGAGGTTTGCGTTCCTTCGTCCAAAAGCATGGGACACAGGGAAATAATCTGTGCCGCTTTGGCCGAAGGAACATCTGTGATAGACAATATAAGCCTTTCAGCCGACATTAAGGCTACGTGTCACGCTTTACGGGCGCTTGGTACGGAAATAAATCCAGTAGCGTCTTCTTATCCTGGCAGAACTGCTTTCCGAGTCGAAGGAGGCAGGCTGAAAGTTGCTTCGGCAAAAATTGATTGTGGCGAGTCCGGTTCGACGTTGCGCTTTATGATACCGCTAGCGGCACTTTGCAGCGAAAAGGTCGAGTTTTCTGGGCGCGGCAAACTTGTTTCCAGACCGCTTAAGGCTTATTATGATATTTTTGATCGACAGGGAATTGTATACGAAACTGCTGAAGAGGGACATCTGCCGCTGAAAGTGACAGGTCCGCTTATGCCGGGAAGCTTTGAATTGCCGGGTAATGTAAGCTCACAATTTGTCAGCGGTCTTTTGTTTGCTTTGCCTCTTTTGGAAGGTGATTCCGTTATTACCATCAAATCGCCTCTGGAGTCCAAAAGCTATGTAGCGCTGACGCTCTCCTGTCTCGCTAAATACGGGATCGACATAGAGCACGAAGACTACAGAGTTTATCGTATTCGTGGCGGGCAAAAATATCATAGCAAAAATTCTGTGGTTGAGGGAGATTATTCACAGGCTGCTTTTTGGCTTGTAGCTGGAGCTATTGGGGGTACTGTCGCTTGTAAAGGCCTGACCGCTGATTCTCTGCAGGGTGATAAAGCTATTATTGACATTATGCAGGCAATGGCCGGCAAGATTGTTGCTGATGGAGAGGCAATGTCGAGCGTTTCGTCGCCTGCGCCTACCAAAGGGACAATTATTGATGCAAGCGATTGCCCGGATATAATTCCGATTTTGACTGTTTTGGCTGCAGTAAGTGAGGGCACTACGGAAATTGTTAATGCAGGAAGGCTGCGCATAAAGGAATGCGATAGGCTGCAAGCTATGGCAACTGAGCTTAATAAGTTGGGCGCGGATATAACAGAATTATCCGAGGGTTTGATTATCCGAGGGAAAACGATGCTCGAAGGCGGCGAAGCTGAATGTTGGAATGACCACCGCATAGCTATGTCGTTGGCGATAGCCAGTATTAAATGCAGGAGTAAAGTCATTTTGCATGGAGCAGAATGCGTAAATAAATCATACCCCCAATTTTGGGAGGACTTTGCTGCTCTTGGCGGACGAACCGAGAGAGTGTAAAATATTTGAGACAATAGAGCCGCAGCTCTAGTGCGAAGATTATGAAACCATTAATTACGGGGGGCGCCTATGAAAAGACTTTATAATAGACATAAATTTTCAATTTTAAAAAGAACCCTAAAAATTCTCCAATCTCCTTCCTTTGGCGGCATATTACTGGTTATTTGCGTTTTGTTAGCGGTTATCTTGGCTAATTCGCCTTACAAACAATATTATTTTGGCTTTGTAGAGATGCCGGTTACGATCTCTATTGGCTCGTATGTCAATACTCATAGCATTTTGGATGTCGTTAATGACGGGCTCATGGTTTTTTTCTTTTTTTTAGTTGGCTTGGAAATCAAAAGGGAAATACTGGTAGGTCATTTGCGAAAAGTCAAAATGGCCCTTTTCCCGGTCGTTTCGGCTATTGGCGGTGTTTTAGCACCGGCCGGCTTGTATTTATTATTTAATTACAACGGCGCGAGTGCTGCTGGCTGGGCAATTCCCACGGCTACAGATATTGCTTTCAGTCTTGCTGTTTTGTCTTTGATTAGTTCAATTGTACCTATAGGTCTCAAAGTTTTTTTAACAACGCTTGCCATAGCTGACGATATCATTGGCATTATTATTATCGGCGTTCTCTATTCGAGCGATCTTAATTTTGTTTCTTTGGGTTGGTCTATTTTCTTTTTGCTGTTGATGTATCTTCTTAATAGGACAGGAGTACGGTCAACCTTTGTTTATACCGTTTTGTCGGTTCTGGTGTGGATTGCTGTTGCTAAATCAGGCGTTCATCCAACGATAGCGGGTGTCATGGCTGCCATGATGATTCCTGTAAAACCAAAAGTTGAATTTGACAATTATATCAAACGTTCCAGGGTCCACTTTAAGAAGCTGGTTACCTGTGAAAAACCCATAGTTAATATTTTAACCAATGATATGGCGAAAGAATCCATTTTCACCATAGGAAGACTATCAGAACGGGCGCTTACGCCTTTAACCAGAATGGAGATCGGACTCCATTCTTTTGTTCATTATATTGTTCTGCCTCTTTTTGCGTTTGTAAATTCAGGAATTACTTTTTCGACTACGACGGAAATCTTCTCTCCGGTCACTATAGGCGTCTTTGTGGGGCTTTTTGTTGGCAAGCCTCTTGGTATTTATTGCATGGCAAGGGTTACTGCTTTGCTGAAAATAGCTTCACCGCCCAGGGATGTTACCTGGTGCCATATTTTTGGCGCCGGCATTATCGCAGGCATAGGCTTTACGATTGCTCTTTTTATGACAACACTTGTTTTCGCGGGAACCCCCGCTGCCGATTCGGCTAAAATCGGAACCGCTGTTGGTTCGGTTTTATCCGCCGTAGTTGGTTTGCTGTTCTTGAAACATTGTGCAAAAACTAATGAAAAAATAAACTAGAAATAGTGAATATTACGGCCAGATGCGAAAGGGGAAAGATTATCTATGAGCGGCATGCATGGTGATCAAATTAAGGTGTCTATTTTCGGAGAGTCACACGGACCGGCAATCGGTTTGGTTATCGATGGGCTGCCGCCCGGTATAACCATTGACCTGGCAGCTGTTGTGACGGAAATGAAGAGAAGAGCGCCCGGACAAAACCTTATGTCAACCCCCAGACAGGAAAAGGATGATTTTTTGCTTCAAAGCGGTTTTTTCGAGGGGAAAACGACCGGTACGCCTCTTTGCGTTCTCATTCCGAATAGCGATACCCGCTCGGGCGATTATAGTTTGATGAAGGATGTAATGCGCCCGGGGCACGCAGACTATTCCGGCAAAATTAAATATCACGGCTTTAATGATTATCGTGGCGGCGGTCATTTTTCCGGACGCTTGTCGGCACCATTGGTTTTTATCGGAGCTTTGTCCAAACAAATTCTGGCTTTGCAAGGCGTAAAAGTCGGTGCCCATATTGCGCAGATCGGCGGAATTAAAGATGCCGGGTTTAATCTTCTTGGGGAAGATGCAGCCCAATTAGATGCTCTGTCACAAAAAACCATGGCGGTTCTGGATGATGAACAAGGCAAAAAAATGCAGGACTTGATTTTGGAAGTGCGCGAACAGGCTGACTCAGTAGGCGGAAGTATCGAGTGCATGATACTAGGCTTGCCTGCCGGTGTTGGTGCACCATTTTTTGACTCGGTTGAAAGCAGGCTGGCACACGCTCTTTTCTCCATTCCGGCAGTTAAGGGCCTGGAATTCGGGGTGGGGTTTGCACTTGCTTCCATGCGTGGTTCTGAAGCAAATGACCCGCTTTATCTTGAAAATGAATGCGTCAGAGCAAGGACAAACAACAACGGCGGCGTGTTGGGCGGTATTACTAATGGCATGCCGGTCATCTTCAAAGTTGGCATCAAGCCAACACCCTCTATTGGTCGTCCGCAGGCAACTGTGGATATCGCTAAAGGTGAGAACACTACCCTGCAAATCTCAGGACGACATGACCCTTGCATAGTTCAAAGAGCCGTGCCTGTTGTGGAAGGTGTTGCGGCTTGGATAATTTTAGATATGCTTTTGACATCTGATATAAAGTTGACGGTGAAATGATGAAAGAACTTAATCTAGACGAAATAAGGGAAAAAATAGACAGAATAGATGCCCAGATGGCAAAGCTGTTCGAAGAACGCATGAATGCCGTGCATGAAGTTGCCGAATACAAGAAGGCTAACAAAATGCCGGTCAGGGATAAGGCCAGAGAAGCAATAGTCCTTGATAATTGCAAGAAAAGAGTGCAGAATTCTGCCTATGCCGATGGCCTCAGAAAAATAATGGCACAGATTATTGATTTTAGCTGCCGCCAGGAAGAAGCGTTCCTGCAAAACGAGCTGACGAAACCGGCTGTGGCAAGACCCTTAACAGGCAGAGTCACTGTCGGCTATCAAGGTGTTCCGGGTGCTTACAGCCACCTTGCTTTGCAAAAATATTTTGCCGGCAGTAAAGTCGAGGAAAATCACTATCCCTTGTTTGAAGATGTGGCACAGGCAGTCAAGGACGGGGAGATTATGTATGGCCTGCTGCCGATTGAAAACTCTTCAACGGGCGGTATTACTGAGGTTTATGATTTGGTTCGCCGCTATAATTGCTATATTGTGGGCGAAAAATGTGTGAAGATTGAGCATAATTTGCTTGCCTATCCGGGTACTTCTTTAGAAAAGATTACCGAAGTTTATTCGCACCCACAAGGTTTTGCGCAATGTCGGCCTTTTTTCAAACAATATCCTAAAATGGCGCAGATACCATATTATAATACTGCTAAAGGGGCGGAACTAGTCAGCAGCAAGAAAACGGATTATATGGCCGCAGTTGCCGGCAAGCAGGCTGCTGAGCTTTATGGCTTGGAAATCCTTGCCAGCAATATTAACGCTAACACAAATAACTATACCCGCTTTTTTGTTATTGCCAACGAGCCGCAGGATATTCCCGGTGCCGATAAAATAACCATTATTGTTTCGTTGAAGCATGAACCTGGTTCGTTGTACCATATGCTTGGCAATTTCTATCACAATGGCTTAAACATGTTGAGCATTGAATCTCGACCTATTGAGGGTACGCCTTGGGAGTATTTTTTTCACATCGATGTCAGCGGAAATCTGCATGATGCGAATGTGAAGAAGGCTCTGGAAGAAGTTTCCGAGGCGAGCACTTATTGCAAGGTGCTTGGCAATTACGTTGGTGACAAGATTCAATAGTGCCCTGAAGTAAAGAGAAACGTATTTCAGATCAGGTAGGGGGCTCGGATATGGTTAAATTTGGGTTACTGGGTGAAAAACTTAGCCACAGTCTCTCGCCCAAGATACATGAGTTGTTGTTTCGAGAGCTAGACATAGAGGGAACATATTCTCTGCTGGAGATAGAAAAGGGAAATCTTGCCACTGCGTTTGCCAGACTGCATGAAAATTATGGCGGAGTTAATGTTACAATTCCTTATAAAACAGAGGTAATGCCTTTATTAACGAAGATATCGCCCGAAGCAGCCGCAATAGGCGCGGTGAACACTATTTGCTTCAAGGATCGTGATGCTTACGGCTATAATACGGACTATTACGGTTTTGGCTTCTTGCTAAGACACAATGACATTGAAGTCGTCGGTAAAAATGTTGCCGTTTTGGGTTCAGGTGGTGCTGCTAGAGCTGTTTTGCAATATCTCAGCGATTTCGGGGCCAGGAATGTTCTGGTTGTTTCGCGTAACCCCGAGCATTCATCAGAAGCTTTGTCAGGAATGGCATTGAAAGTGCCGGTTGAATTCTGTGATTATTCTTCACTGTTCAATTGTGGCCGTGGCGATGTCATCATCAACTGCACTCCGCTAGGCATGTTTCCTCATGTCGCTGATTCGCCGGTCCCGCAACAGATTGCCGCTGGTTTTGCGGCGGCAGTAGATCTTATCTACAATCCGTTGGAAACCGTTTTTTTGCGCCAGGCAAGAGAAGCGGGCAAAAAGACCGCCAATGGTTTGCTTATGCTTGTCGCCCAAGCTGTCGCGGCCGAGGAAATATGGTTGGAACGCAAGATTGACGGAAACATTATCATAAAAATCGCGCAAACAATAAGTGGTGAAAACCAATGAAAAACATTGTTTTGATTGGAATGCCAGGTTGTGGCAAAACAACTATAGGCAAACTGCTGGCAGAAAAGTTGAATAAAAAATTTTGTGATGCTGATGAAATGCTGGAAGCCTGGGAAGGGAAAACCATCAAAGAACTATTTGCTTCGGGGGAAGAGCACTTCCGTGATGCCGAAACACGCACTATCAAAAGACTTTCAGCCGAAAAGGGGCTTGTAATTGCCACGGGCGGCGGCGTTGTCAAGCGACCGGAAAACATGGCAATGCTCGGATCTTCAGGTGTTATTATCTTTATTGACCGCAGCCCAGAATTGATTTGCGCAGATGTTGATGTGGAGAGTCGACCGCTATTAGCGGAAGGCCGCCAGCGTATTTTTGAATTATACAAAGAACGTCTGGGGCTCTATCAAAAGTATAGAGACTTTGCCGTTGCCAATGAAGGACAAGTAGAAACAGTCGTTACTGAAATAATAAATGAGTTAAGGAAGGTGGAAAGATGAAAATATTAGTTTTGAACGGCCCTAATATCAATATGTTGGGAGTAAGGGAAAATGCGGTTTATGGTTCTGATGACTACGTCGCGCTTTGCCAGTTCATTAAGAGTTCGGCCCAGGAGCTTGGCGTTGATGTGGAAATCAAACAGAGCAACTGCGAAGGAGAGCTGGTATCTTTCATTCAGGATGCCTATGGTGATGCTGACGGTATCGTTATCAACCCAGCCGCTTACACTCATTACAGTATCGCTTTGCTTGATGCCCTTAAGGCAGTAAACATACCGACAATCGAGGTGCATATCAGCAACATACATGCCCGCGAAGAGTTTCGTCATAAATCTGTTACCGCTGCAGCCTGCAAGGGGCAGATTTGTGGACTTGGCTTCGAAGGCTATGCTCTGGCAATGAGGGCTTTGGCCGCAACAAAAAAACAACTTGTCTTTACTCCGCCCACGAGATAATCAGAGCGGCATTGTGAACAAGCATAAAAAGAGAGTATTTTCCTTTACGAAAAATACTCTCTTTTTTATATCCTAAACCTCTTCAATTTTGAAGACTACGGCATAAAGAACCGGAAGCACGATTAAAGTGAGAATGGTAGCGCCGGTAAGACCGCAGGCAATAGTGACTGCCATTGAATTCCAAAAAGGGCTGGCGAACATGGGGATCAATCCCAGAATAGTAGTTAAAGCAGCCAGCATTATTGGCCGGAAACGAACTATTGCCGCTTCCGAAACGGCTTGCCAGGGTGATAAGCCAGCTTCTAAATGTAGGTTGATTTGATCAATAAGAACTACGGAGTTGCGAATAATGATGCCTGTTAAGGCTAAAATGCCAAGCTCCGCCATGAAGCCCAAAGAAGCACGAAAGACGATGAGCCCGAGCATAACGCCGATAATACCCATAGGCGCGGTACAAATTATGATGAAAAGCTTGCGAATATCTTTGAGTTGCAGCATTAAGAGGACCATCATGATTATTACCATGGCCGGTACCGGTTTTAATAGATAACCAAGGGTTTTGTTGCTTTGTTCCAGCGAACCGCCGATTTCTATCTTTACATTTGCAGGAAGAGTTTCACGCAGCTCCTGCAAACTCTCGTAGACCTCTTGCGTGACGTCGTTACCGGTTGCGTCGCCGCTAATGCCGCCGCAGACAGTAATGGTGGGACGAAGGTTACGTCGCCAAATCATATTTTCTTCTGCGTCGTAGCTGAGCTTCGCGACTTGGGCAAGAGGAACAGCGCCGGCGGAAGTGGGAATGGAGATTGCTGCGAGATTTGCAACTGAGGTTCGGTCAGTTTCCTGTAAACGGAAAACAAGGTCGATTGTTTGGTCTCCTTCCAGATACTCTGCTATTGTGTAGCCGGAAATCGCTGCTTGCAAGGCGGTCGCAACTGTTTTTCTGCTGAGGCCCATTTGTTTCAGTTTGTCGTTATCGATTTCAATTTTGATATTTCTGCTTTTTTCCATCCAGTCAAAACGTGTCATGGTGATATTGGGATTTGCCTTCATCTTGTCTCTCACCTTGAAGGCGTACTCTTTGACCAAGGCATCCGTTGGAGCCGTGACTCTGAGCATGACGGGATAGGGGGAAGGGGGACCCAGAGGAATAGAACGAGAGTAACTTACAACATTTGGCAGATTGTCGGAAACCATTTTTTTGATTTTTTCTTCCAAATACTCTCTTTTTTCCAGGTCTTTAGCAACTACGATAATTTGGGCATAGTTGTCACGTGGCTGGACCGGTTCCAGAACGAGAACAAATCTGGGCGCGCTTTTGCCGACATAAGAAGTAACTCTTTCTACAGCTTCGTCATCTTTAATTAAACCTGTTAGCTTCAGTGTTGCCTCATCCGTAGCTTTCAGGCTGGAGCCTTCCGGCAGGTTTAATTCCACCAGTATTTCCGGGCGGACAGAGGCAGGAAAGAATTCTTTCTTGATAAAATTGAGCAAGAAGAGCGAAGAAACAAAAAGACAAACGGTTGCAATCAACACGGTTCCACGGTGCCTCAGGGACCAGGTCAGAAGAAGACGGAATTTCTGATAAAAAGGGGTATTCAAACTTTCCTTTGAGGAAAGAGGTTTTGGTCGAATCCAGGCACAGCCAAGAACAGGGGCTACAGTGGCAGAAACAACCCAAGAAAGCAAAAGAGCCATGGAAATAACAGGAAAAAGCGAACGAGTGAATTCCGAAGCACTGGAGCTGGAGAAGGCTATAGGCATGAACCCGGCACAGGTTATCAGCGTACCGGTTAAAAGCGGCCAGGCGCAAGTAGTAAAAGCGTAACTGGCGGCTTTGGCGCGATCCCAGCCTTCGGCAAGTTTTACTTCCATAATATCGACGACCACTATTGAATCGTCAACAAGCATGCCTAAGGCAACAATCAAAGCCCCGAGGGAAATTTTATGCAGGTCGATGCCAAAGGTATACATGCCTATAAAAGTGGTAAGAAGTACAAGCGGAATGCAAACTGAAATAACGAAGCCACAGCTGCGGCCCAAGGTCAGAAGACTGACGAACATGACGATGATTATTGCCTCGTAGAGACTTTGACTGAACTCGCCGATAGCATTTTTAACTACTTGCGGCTGGTTTGCTACCTGTTCTAAATTAAAACCAAGCGGCAGCTCGTGACGGATGTTTTTTATCGCCACATCCAAATTTTCACCCATTTTAATATTGTCGCCGCCTTCCTCCATGGAAATGGCGATGCCTACGGCTGCTTGACCGTTGAAATACATTTTTGGTTCGGGCGGATCAGCATATTCCCTGCTGATCTCGGCAATATCGCCAAGACGGAGGATTTTGCCATTGGCTTGTATCGGTATGGCGCGTATGTTTGCCAAGGTGTCGGGAGAACCTGTCAGGCGAAGGTGAACGTTATTGCTGTCGCTTTCCAAAGTGCCGCTGGGCAAAACTGAGGTTTCAGACTGAATTGCTGCTGCAAGATTTTCTATGGAAATGCCAAGCTGCGCCAGCTTTGCGTTTGATATTTTGATAAATATCTTTTCTGGC
Source organism: Negativicutes bacterium (assembly GCA_009930275.1). Next base: position 74,550 of record RZYP01000004.1, on the reverse strand, counting down.
TGCACGCCAATCAATTCCACTTTTTTTACATCGGGAACAAGAAAAAACTTTTGCTTGATTTTTTCAGCGACAACGCGCATGTCCTCGTACGAAAAATCATCCGAAGTTACTGCATAGATGTTGCCATAAACATCGTCGAAACGATCATTGAAAAACGGACCGACAGTCCCTTCGGGGAGATCTTTTTTGGCATCATTGACGATATTGCGTAATTCAAGCCAACGCTGCCGGATTTCCTTGCCGGGAACGGTTGCTTTTAAATAAACGTTAATAACACATACTCCCGGACGGGAATAACTGCTTATGTAATCGACATTAGGTACGTTTTGAATGTCTTTTTCCAGTTTATTTGTGATGTGTTCCTCCACTTCTTTGGCTGTTGCGCCAGGCCAGCTGGCTGTAACTACCATCTGCTTTATGGTGAAAGAAGGATCCTCGGAACGCCCCAAAGAATTAAAGGAATAGATGCCCATTGTCAGGCATAGAAAAACGAAGAAATATATTATCTGCTTGTGCTTGATGGACCATGCGGCCCAATTATTATTCATCATTCAGTGACACCGGCTTCCAGTCGCACATCTTGGCCTTCTGCCAGTTTGTTTACACCACCGATAACAACAACATCACCGTTTTGAAGTCCGGCTGATATATTGATATTATTGCCGTTGTAGCCGCCAACCTCGACGGGGATCAGTGTAACTTTTTTATTTTTAACAAGCCAGACTTTTGGTGTATCATCAGTCTGGTAAATGGCATTTCCTGGAATCGCGATGGCATCGGCCATACCGCTGGACAGAGCAACTTTGGCAGTCATACCGAGCTTGACTTCCAACGGCAACTCGTTCAAAGTGATGCGTGCTTTATAGGTGCGCATGACGGGGTCGGCGGTGGGAGAAATCTCGCTAATAGTGCCGTTAACGGTTAATTTATCAACTGCCCAAAAGGTGACGGATGCTTTTTGACCTATTTTGATTTGCTGCAGATGGCTTTCGGGGACATAAAACTGTATTTCTCTTTGGCCGTCTCTGACGACGGTAACAATAGGAGTGCCTGCGGCTGTAATCTGCCCGACTTCTCCGTTAATAGCGGCGACAACGCCATCATGGTCAGCGATTAGCTGTGTGTAGCCCAGTTGGTTGGAACTGCCGGTTAAGTGGGCCCGAGCCTGTTGAACGGTTGCGGCCGCAACCGTTGCTTGATTTTGATACTGCTCCATTGTTGATTTGCTGACAGCACCATTGGCATAGAGCTGGCTGTAGCGTTCCGCATTATCCTGAGCCAGCTTGAATTGAGACAGAGCCGCTTCCAGTTCAGCGCTATTGGCACTTACTGCTTGACTGATGTCCTTTGGGTCAAGCTCCATGAGTATTTGACCGGCATGGACAACATCGCCCAGACTGATATTGCGCCTGACTATTTTTCCCGGAACTTGAAAGGCCAGGTTGCTTTCATAACGTCCGCGAACTTCACCAGGGTAGGTCAATGTACCCGAATTTTTACTGCTTCCGATGGTTATCGTGCGAACAAGAGGGATTTCTTTGCTTACGGCAGGCTTGAAATAGACAGTGCTAATAATTTGATATAAGACAATGAGAAGGAAACCGATACCTAAGGAAATATAGTGAATGCGGTTAAGCTGCAGGGATGTGAGCTTATCTTTAAGTGACATGATGGCGCCTCCAATGAGCTAAGAATTTGTTATAGATAAAAGGTAGGAATCAAGAGCTTCTTTCAAATACTCTTTTTCACCGTTTTTAGGAAGCGAACCTAACTCTCGCACAAAATCCTGAGTAAGAAAGAAAAAAACAATTATGCTTTCCAGGGTGAAAGCTACATAGGTAGGACGGATATTTGAAGCAATGGAACCATTTTCTATGCCGGCTGATACCTGGTTCAGAATAAATTGATGAATCCTGAAAAGTTTTGACTGGACAAAGTTGCTGCAAAAGCCGGAAGGCATCAGCAGCTCGCGGTAAATAAGGTTTACTTGCTTCGGGTTCTGAAGTTGGAGCGAGGCCACCCTTTGTACATAAAGATGGATTTTATCGATAGGGGAAAGTGGCTGCTTATCAACTTGTGCTATGAGGTCAAGAAAAAGCATGGCTTGTGAATTAAGGACTTCCTGATAGAGATTTTTCTTGCCGCCAAAGTAATACGAGATAAGAGCGCTATTTGCGCCGGATAGCTTGGCGATATCCTTGACAGAAACACTGTTAAAATTATTAGTGCTAAAAAGTTCTGTGGCGGCCTGCAATTGTGTTTCCTCCCACTTAAATTAAACGATTAATTAATAATATTAATTTGATTATAGCACTTTGGCAGGCACTTGCAATAAATATTTTGGCGGTTCAGAATTGTTTTTACGGCTTTCATGTGCTTTACGCTCATTCAGATTTCCAAGCATAAATCGGCTCAACTTATTAGGAAGCGTTTTATATTTTCGCATAACGGTCCAAGCAATATTTCTAAAGTTAGTTGACAATATGTAACAATTTACCTCTTGACAAGGCGCAAAATGTGAAGTAAAATTAACGCAATGCTTGTGAATTACATATTTGTATTTGATGAAAGAGACAAGTAGATCGAAAACCAAGCGCAGAGAGCCGACGTTAAGTGCGAGTCGGACTGGGATTAGATTGAATCCACTCCGGAGATGACAGGGGTAGCAACCTGTTCGGGTTCGACCGATATATCGAAGTTGAGGCCGCAGGTGAAGTATGCCTGAGGCGAAATAAGGTGGCACCACGTGAGCATAAACTCTCGTCCTTGATCTTTGTAATGATCAGGCACGAGAGTTTTATTTTATACTTAGGAGGAATTAAAAATGAAGATTATTGTTACTGAAAAAATTGCTGATAAGGGCATTGAATTGTTGCAAAATGTTCCCGGCGTGGAAGTTTTTGTGTACAGAGAGATAAAACGAGAAGAACTTCTTGATGTCATAGATCAGTATGATGCTATGATTGTGCGCAGTGTGACAAAAGTTGATGAGGAATTGTATCAAAGAGCTAAAAAACTAAAAGTTGTAGGCCGTGCCGGCAATGGCGTCGATAACATTGATATGGAAGGCGCAACCAAACGCGGCATTATCGTTGTTAATACGCCTGAATCAAACATTGTTTCTGCCTGTGAGCTAACTATAGGACTAATGTTGGCTTCGGCGCGTAATATGGTTAAAGGACATAATTTGCTGATGGCTGGGGAATGGGGCAGGACCGGTCTCAGGGGTTCAGAAATGCTTCATAAGACTTTGGGCATCATTGGCTTGGGTCGTATTGGTGCGCTGGTTACAACCAGGATGCAGGCTTTTGGCATGAAGGTCATAGCTTACGATCCCTATATTACAGATGCCAGGTTTAAGAAATTTGGTGTGGAAAAATGCGAAACCTTGGAAGAATTGCTGAAGAGAGCAGACATTATTACCATTCATACGCCAAAGACTGAGGAGACAATCAATATTATTACGAAGAAGGAACTTGACCTTTGCAAAAATGGAGTGCGCATTGTAAATTGTGCGCGTGGTGGCCTGATCAATGAAGAAGATTTGTTTGTAGCAATCAAAGAGGGAAAAGTCGCCAGCGCCGGTATCGATGTATTGAAGGACGAGCCGCATGCTGTTTCTCCTTTGATTCAATTACCGCAATGTGTTTTGACACCGCATATTGGGGCAGGTACAGACGAAGCGCAGGACAATGTCGGCGTCACTATAGCCAGTGAGGTATTAAGCGCTTTGAGGGGCGAAATGGTAGCCAATGCAGTTAATCTGCCAACTCTGCATCCACAGGATCTTGAAGATATGCAAGGGTACCTGCAGCTTGGTGAATATTTGGGAAAATTCTATTATCAGATGGAAAAAGCTGTTGTGGAAAAAGTCGAGATCATCTATCAGGGCGAAGTTGCCGAAATGGAAACCGAGATGCTTACCCGTGCTATTTTGAAAGGCTTGCTTGAGCCAATCCTGAAGGAAAGAGTTAACTATGTTAATGCTGCCTTGGCCGCCGAAGGCCGTGGTATTGATGTTCTGGAAAGCAAAATGACAACTAACGAGAAAAAGTTCAGTCTGATTACCTTGAAGATCAGCGGCAAAGATGGTATTTTCACAGTTAGCGGTACAGTTTTGGGACAAAATGAGATTCGCATAGTTGAAATCAATGGTTATGAATTTGATGTAACACCGGCACCATTCATGCTGGTTGCCCGCAATCAGGATAAGCCCGGTATGATTGGTCAGATAGGAACACTGCTCGGAGCTAGCCGCGTAAATATTGCTAACATGCAGGTTAGCCGCAACAACAAAGAAGGCCGTGCGATGATGTTCATGTCAGTTGATTCGGAAGTGTCTAAAGACACATTGAATTTTCTCCAGGGAATTGATGGCATTATGCAAGTAAATTTGGTTAAATTATAAAAAACGAAGCCGGTGGCATCAAATGCCACCGGCTATTTTTGTAATAAAGTCTACTCGTTATCTTCGGCAAAGACAATCTGGCCTTTTTCAAAGGCCTTGATTCTAGCCAGGGATTCGACTTGGTAGCCTGCCTCAATCAGGCGCTTGCGGCCAGGCTGGAAAGATTTTTCGATGACGATGCCTATACCGACGACGTTGCTTCCGGCTTGATGTACAAGATCGGCAAGACCCATGGCTGCTTCGCCGTTCGCCAGGAAATCGTCGAGGATGAGGATGTTCTCATTAGGCGGCAGAAATTTTTTAAGTACTGCGACGTTGTTGGTGATGTTTTTGGTGAACGAGAAAACTTGCGTGCAGTAGGAGTTTTCATTCATAGTCGAAGATTTTTGTTTGCGGGCAAAAACTACAGGTACATGGAAGAATAAAGCGGTGGTCAGTGCCACGGCTATCCCTGATGATTCTATAGTTAAAATCTTAGTTACATTCTTCCCGGCAAATCTCTTGCTGAATTCGCGACCCAATTCCATCATTAACTCAGGATCGATCTGATGGTTAAGGAAGGCGTCAACCTTGAGTATGGAGTTGTTCAGGACAATTCCTTCGTTTCTAATTTTATCTTTTAACAAACGCATCATTACACCTCAGATATATATTTAATATTAATTAATAGAATAAAATATTTTTTGTGTTTAGTCCAGCTTTTTAGAAGAATATCGCAAAAATTGTAAAATATATAACTATAATTTAAAAGAAATTAGCGATTTCCAAACGATATAATTGCTGTGTAAACAATATTGCGCCTAACATGGACAAAAAATGAAATAAAATGACACAAAAAGATACAAAAACTATTGACAATGAACGATGAAACTGTCATAATGTAAAAATAACATCCACAAAATACATAAATGTTCTGTGGTAAAAAGATAAATGTTATGACCGGGAAAAAAGCCAGGGATTCTTCCACACAGAGATGCGACGGTTGGTGCAAGTCGCAAGGAAGGCCGTGAGTGAAACTCGCCCGCGAACTTCGACTCAGAAACTAAGTAAGAGTCGGCGCAGATCGCTGCGTTAAAGCGTCCGGTGAGAACTGGGACAATGAGGTCAAAGTAGGGTGGTACCGCGGTTTGCCATCGCCCCTATCTGTCGTATGTGACAGATAGGGGCTTTTTTATACCTTGTTATTAAAGAGGAGGTAAGAGTAATGGAACAGGTCATATCAATCGTAGTGAGAAACCAGCCGGGCGTATTAATGCGTGTTGCAGGTTTGTTCTCCCGTCGTGGTTTTAATATTGACAGTTTGGCCGTTGGAATCACGCAAAACCCTGAGTTTTCCCGAATGACGGTTGCAATGAAGGCTGACGATTCGACGGTGGATCAAGTGTGCAAGCAGTTAGCCAAACTAGTCGAAGTTGAGGCGATCAAAGTTCTCCCGCCGAATGCCAGCACAAAACGCAGCATGGCTTTGGTCAAGGTTAAAGCAGGCGACAAACGAATGGAGATTCTGAAGCTCGCTGATGTGTTCCGTGCTCATGCTATCGATGTTACCGGCAATTCACTTACTTTTTTGATAACAGGCGTTAATGATAAGCTGCATGCCTTTGTTGACATTATGCGGCCATATGGCATTATTGAAATGGTGCAGACCGGAGCGATCGCGCTTGAACGTGGTGATGAGGCCTTGACTGTTGAAAAATCACGTTATGTTTGGCCGAAATATGTAGATGAAGACAAAATTCGCAAAAATTGCACAGTTATTTGAGCAGATTGAAGGATTTAAGATTTTTATGTGAAACTTAGTTCTGATAAGAAGACCGCTTGGAAGGGCTTTAAGTTTAATAAAACCGGTTTGCAGCCGGACAAATTTTCAACATTAAAAGGAGAGAATGCAAATGGTAAGAATGTATTATGACAAAGACGCTAACTGGGATATGATGAAGGACAAAACTGTAGCCATTATTGGGTACGGCAGCCAAGGCCATGCACATGCGCTAAACTTAAAAGATAGCGGTGCTAACGTTATTGTCGGTTTGTACTCCGGGAGTAAATCCTGGGCTAAGGCTGAGGCCGCTGGCTTAAATGTTATGACTGCCGCAGAGGCTGCTATAGAAGCTGATATTATTATGATGCTTATTCCGGACGAAAAACAGGCAGCAACCTACAAAAAGGACATCGCTCCCAACCTGAGGCCTGGTATGGCTCTTGCTTTTGCCCACGGCTTTAATATTCATTTTGACCAGATCGTTCCTCCGGCAGACGTCGATGTATTCATGGTCGCTCCTAAAGGCCCGGGACATCTCGTTCGTCGCGTTTTCACAGAAGGACAGGGCGTACCGTGCTTGATTGCAGTGCATCAGGACGCAACAGGCAGAGCTTACGACCTCGGTCTTGCCTATGCTAAAGGAATTGGCGGCACACGTGCCGGTGTTCTTGCTACAACCTTCCGTGAGGAAACTGAGACAGACCTTTTTGGCGAACAAGCTGTTCTTTGCGGCGGGGTAACCGCTCTGATTACTGCTGGCTTTGAAACTCTTGTTGAAGCTGGTTATGAGCCGGAAAGCGCTTATTTTGAATGTATGCATGAAATGAAATTAATCGTTGATTTGATGTATGAAGGCGGTATGGCAAAAATGCGTCATTCCGTCAGCGATACTGCAGAATACGGTGATTACGTAACCGGTAAACGCATTATTACTGAAGAGACTAAGAAAGAGATGCGTAAAGTTCTTACTGAAATCCAGGACGGCACATTTGCTAACAAATGGCTTCTGGAAAATCAGGCAAATCGTCCTTCCTTCAATGCTATGCGTAAGAGAGCCGTTAACCATCCGATTGAAAAAGTCGGTGCAGAGCTGCGCGGCATGATGTCCTGGGTTAAAAAATAATTTCTGATTCGTGGAGTTTGTTCGGCAGGCTTTTCTGCCTGCCGGGAAACTCTGGAGTGCAAATCTTAGGAGGATTATAGTTATGGGTATGACGATGACCGAAAAAATATTAGCAAAACATTCAGGAAGAGATAGCGTTTCACCTGGTGATTTGCTTATCTCGCAATTGGATTTGATTCTGGCAAATGACATTACAGGGCCGCCGGCCATTGACGAATTCGAAAAAATCGGCAAACCTGTATTTAATAAGGATAGAATTGCTTTGGTGCCTGACCACTTTTCTCCTTGCAAGGATATCAAATCTGCTGAAATGTGCAAACGTTTACGTGATTTCGCACGCGAACACAATATTACCAATTATTTTGAGGTTGGCCGCATGGGCATCGAACATGCCTTGCTGCCGGACGCAGGGCTTGTTGCTCCGGGAGAGGTAATTATTGGCGCGGATTCTCATACTTGTACTTATGGTGCTCTTAATGCGTTGGCTACCGGTGTAGGTCAAACTGATGTCGGTGCGGCTATGGCGAGCGGTACCACTTGGTTCAAAGTGCCTTCATCTATTAAGGTCGAGCTTAAAGGAAAGTTGCCGAAATATGTTAAAGGCAAAGACATCATTTTGACCATTATCGGTATGATAGGCGTCGATGGTGCCCGTTATCAGTCACTGGAGTTCTGCGGTGAAGGAATCAGCGAACTGGAAATGTCTGACCGCTTTACTATTTGTAACATGGCAATTGAGGCAGGAGCTAAAAATGGTATTTTCCCTGTCGACGAAAAAACACTAGCCTTCCTGAAGGGCAGGGTGACGCGTCCGTTTACGCCGATAACCGCTGATGCCGATGCCGTTTACGACCGGGTTATCAGCATAGAACTGGATAAACTGGTGCCGGTTGTCGCATATCCGCATCTGCCTGAAAATGTCCACCCTGTTAGCGAAGCAACAGGTATCGTGATTGACCAGGCAGTTATTGGTTCCTGCACTAACGGCCGCCTGGAAGACTTGGCGCAGGCCGCTGAAGTATTGAAAGGACGCAAGGTACATCCTAATGTCCGCTGCATTATCATTCCGGCAACTCAGGATATTTATAAAGAAGCAATGAAACTAGGCTATATCGACACATTTATCGATGCTGGCGTTGCTGTAAGCACGCCGACTTGCGGCCCGTGTCTCGGCGGGTATATGGGTATTCTGGCCCATGGTGAAAGAGCTGTTTCGACTACTAACCGTAATTTCCGCGGACGTATGGGACATGTTGACAGCGAGGTATACCTGGCAAGCCCGTATGTGGCTGCGGCCAGTGCAGTAATGGGGCGCATAGCCAGCCCGGAGGAGGTCATTAAATGAGTAAAGTATGGCGCTACGGCGATCATGTTGACACAGATGTTATTATTCCGGCCAGATATTTGAATATTGCTGATTTTGACGAACTGGCGGAGCATGCGATGGAAGATATTGACGAAACTTTCGCTTCCAACGTGCAAAAAAACGATATTATTGTAGCTGGCAGAAATTTTGGCTGTGGCTCCAGTCGCGAACATGCACCGATGGTTTTAAAGGTCAAAGGCGTGAAGTGTATCATAGCAGATAGTTTTGCCCGTATTTTTTACCGTAATGCCATTAATATAGGGCTCCCTGCGTTAGAAATTGGCAAAGAAGTTGAAAAAATCGAAGCAGGCGATGAGCTGGAAGTAGATTTGGCCAAAGGTGAAATCAAAATTGTTAATAAAGGTGTAACCATTAACACCAAGCCGCTGCCGGAATTTGTGCAAAAAATCGCCGACTGTGGCGGACTAATCAATTATGTCAAAGGAGAAAACTAAGAATGCGAATAACTCTCTTGCCCGGTGATGGCATTGGTGTAGAAATAGTTGATGCCGCTGTTGAAGTATTGGATGCAGCAGCAAAAAAATATAATATTGCTCTTGAGTACGACCGCCAGTTGATTGGTGGAGCCGCCATAGAGGCGACAGGGCATCCCTTGCCTGAGGAAACCGTGAAATCAGCGCAAGCGGCGGATGCCGTTTTGCTTGGCGCGGTAGGCGGCCCTAAGTGGGATAATATTGAACCTACATTAAGACCGGAAAAGGCGCTTTTGGGTATTCGCAAAGCGCTGGGACTCTACTGCAACCTGAGACCCATCAAAGTCTCGCGATTTGTTTCTCACTTGTCTCCCTTGAAAAATGAAAGGGTCGAAAACGCGGACTTGCTCATTGTTAGGGAGTTGACAGGTGGTATCTACTTTGGCACGCATAATGAAGCAGCCTTGGATGAAAATGGTGTTGAGACTGCTTCTGACATCGAGATTTATAGTCGTCTGGAAGTGGAAAGAATTGCCAAATTCGCATTCGAAGCCGCTAAAAAGCGCAAGGGCAAAGTCACCTCTGTTGACAAAGCCAATGTTTTGGCCTCTTCGAGAATGTGGCGCAGGATTGTAGCCGAAATTCATGATCAAGAAGAATACAAGGATATGGAACTAAACAACCTCTATGTTGACAACTGTGCGATGCAGCTCGTTCTGAATCCTGGGCAATTTGACGTTATTTTAACAAATAATATTTTCGGCGACATTCTTTCCGACGAGGCTTCTGTGATTGCCGGATCTATCGGTCTTTTGCCTTCGGCCAGCTTGGGTGACGGTACAGGTATGTATGAGCCAATTCATGGTTCTGCGCCTGATATCGCAGGTATGGGTATTGCCAATCCTCTTGGAACGATCTTGTCGGCAGCCATGATGTTACGTTATTCCCTGAATGAGGATGCAGCAGCCCAAGCGATAGAAGACGCAGTCGACCGCGTTTTGGCTAAAGGTTACCGGACCCCGGACTTGGCAGGCCCTGGTCTGACCAAAGTTTCAACATCGGAAATGGGACGATTGGTAGCACAAGAACTGGAATAAAGGATTTTGGAATGAAATGGAGTGAATGCTATGCAGATAACCGGTGCGGAAGTAATGGTCCAGTGCCTGCGGGAACAAGGCGTTAATACCGTTTTTGGCTACCCGGGAGGCGCCATACTGCCATTCTACGATGCGTTGCGTGAATCGGAAATAAGACATATACTGACTGCACACGAGCAAGGAGCAGCCCATGCCGCTGATGGCTACGCACGTGCCGGCGGACGCGTCGGTGTTTGCATTGCTACTTCGGGGCCAGGCGCGACCAATCTGGTCACAGGCCTGGCAACGGCATTTCTTGATTCCATACCAGTGGTTGCCATAACGGGGCAGGTACCGACGGAAATGATAGGACATGATGCTTTTCAGGAAGTGGACATTACCGGCATTACGATGCCCATCACCAAACATAATTTTTTGGTGAAACATCCATCCCAATTGGCAGCGGTCATAAGGCTGGCTTTTGCCCTCGCTAAATCTGGCAGGCCGGGACCTGTGCTGATAGACGTTCCCAGGGACGTGCAGACGGCCATGATAGAATACGTTGCTGAAGAACCAGTGTCAATCCAGCCGGAAAAACCGGATTGCAGTAAAATAAGAAAGGCTGTCGAGGCCATCAATGTTGCCCAAAGACCTGTCATGCTGATAGGCGGCGGTGTAATCAACAGCAATACCGAATACGATGCTATGGATTTGGCAGAAAAACTCCAAATTCCGGTTGTCAGTACTCTTATGGGCTTAGGTGCGTGCAGCGCTTATCGCAGTCTTTTTCTTGGCATGACCGGCATGCATGGCCACGAAAAGGCCAATAACGCGGTTAAAGAAGCCGACCTTATACTTGCTTTCGGCAGTCGCTTCAACGATCGGCTTACCGGTGAGCGCGGTAAATACGTTGCCCACAAAACCATTGTGCACATGGACATAGATCCAGCGGAACTTGACAAGAATATCTATTCTGAAATAGGTATCGCAGGTGATATGAAGATGACTTTGAATAAGCTTGCTGAGGCTTGTTCAAAAAAAGACCTCGACGAGTGGTGGCAGAAAATCGGAACCTGGCCTTCCAATGATGAAGACTGTGGCGAAGAGCAGGCACCAAAATTTCTAAAAGCACTTAATCCGGTTTTAAAAGATCGAGACTTTATCATCACGACAGATGTTGGACAACACCAGATGTGGGCGGCACAAAACCTGAAAATTCAGTTCGCGCGTCAGTGGATATCTTCAGGCGGTCTTGGAACTATGGGCTTTGGTTTGCCTTCGGCCATGGGAGCCCAGTTTGCCCGGCCGAAAAGCCATGTCATCAGCATCTCCGGCGATGGCGGTTTCAAAATGACCGGTTCCGAACTTTTCACTATAGCCAGTAACTGTCTGCCTGTTATATCAATTGTTTTTAACAACAGCGGTCTGGGCATGATTCGCCAGTTGCAAACCGTCTTTTTTGAAAAAAGATTTACTTCCTGCGAGATGCCCGGCTATGTAGACTTTGTGAAGTACGGGGAGGCCTTTGGTGTTAAAGGAACGAGGGTCAATAGTCCTGAAGGACTGGCGGCTGCCGTCAGCGAAGCGCTGGAACTGGATGAAGCACGAATTATTGAGGTTACTATTGATCCTAAGGATATGGTTAAACCTATGGTGAGCCCAGGTTCTGAAATTAATTCCTATGTTAAATTTACTAAATAGAATAAAGCTAAAAACAACAGCCCCTCTGCTTTGATAGTAATCAAAGCAGAGGGGCTGTTTGCTTTTTACCTGCATCATTTCAAGCCGATTGTATTCTTGAAGGGTTTCATGAAGTGTCGTGAGACCGGCACTTCTTCCTTCTCATAATTCTGCATGACAAGGAGAAAAGTATCATTGAAGTACGGAATAACTTCGCGAATCATGTTGGTGTTAACGATAAAACTTTTATGCGTTCGCATAAAACCTGAATTTGCTAAGTTCTCTTCAGCTTCCTTTAAAAGCAGATTGGTTTTGATGATGCCGCGGGTTGTATAAAATAGGGCCGCACCGGCTTCTGTCTTTATCATCACGATCTCGGTGGAAGGATCAAAAACAAGCAAACGTTCGGAAGAAGCCAGAGTGATTTTGTTAGGGGTTGAAATGATATTGCTGGTCGATTTATTTTGTGTTTCGTAATCAAAAAAACGTTTCAATGTTGCGTAAATACGTTCGTCCATGTAAGGCTTTAGAACATAATCAAAGGCTCCTAATTCAAAAGCCTGAATTGCAAACTGATCAAATCCGGTTGAAAAGACTATTTTAGGTGCATTCGGCAAACACTTAATCTTTTGGGCGCATTCTATTCCACTCATTACAGGCATTTCGACATCGAGAAAAATAAGATCTGGTTCAGCAGATTTTAAAAATTGAAGAGCTTCTTTGCCATTGGAGCATTCCCCGCATATTTCGATGTTGCTTATTTCATCCAGTATGTATCTTAATTCCTGGCGTGCAGGCATCTCGTCGTCGACAATTAACACCTTGTACGGCATATTCATTCTCCTCCCAATGGTATTTTAAAGGACACACTGGTGCCATTATTTTCGCTGCTGCTAATATTTAGACCACTGTCGGCGCCATAAATTGAAACAAGGCGTTTATGCACATTGATCAAGCCTATAGAGTTTCGACCGGGATCATCCAGCAGTAATTTATCCAACTTATCAATGCTAATGCCGGTTCCGTTGTCAATAACGAAAAGTTCATAATTGGTTGGAGTTTTTACTACCCTTACGGAAACGATTCCACCATCTTCTTTGGATAAAATACCATGTTTTATAGCATTCTCGACAAGCGGCTGCATGATCAGAGGCGGTATTTTGAACTCATACGTCAGAGGAAAATCATATTGGACTTTAAGCCTATCGCCAAATCTGGCCATTTCTATGTCGACATAAGCCTTTACGTGGTTCATTTCTTTGCTAAAAGGAATCAGGGTTTCTGAATTTGAGAGGTTGTGCCGATAATAATCTGCCAGGGAAGAAATAAGCTTCTTGGCGGTAAGCGGGTTATCGCGGCAATGAAAACCTATTGTATTCAGAGCATTGAAGAGAAAATGGGGATTAATCTGAGACTGCAGCGCTTTTATTTCGGCGTTGGCCAGGAGCTTTGCCTGTTCCTTATATTCATTAATTTCTATCTGGAGGGAGATGAGGTTGCGAAGACCCAGGGCAAGGTCAAGCTCGAACTTGGTCAGAATTTGCTCAGGATCCTTTCCCAGTATGATGTGCCCAAGCAGAAGGGACTTGTTGTAGATGGGCAGTACAATGTAAGGATCGGCATGATATATAGAATTAACTTGTTCGTTTTGAATGGCAAGCGAACTTTTACTGATTGAGTCGGTAATCTCTTGCGACTGTCTGCTGCCATTGTGTTCGAGAGCCACAAGATTTTTATTATAAAAAAGAGCAACCCAGGTAAAATTCGGAACCGTGCGGATTATGGCGGAAGCAATGACTTGCGCCGATTGTTCATTAAAGCCGTTTTTCAATAAATCAATCGTGAGATTAATAATTTTAAACGAAGTGTTGGTTGCAGCACTGGCAATTTTTTCTTCTCTTTTATAAGTATCTTCCAGGATGCCAATAAATAAGGCGATTGCCAAGGGATTGGTTATAAGCATCGCAGGACCGATTTGACGTACCAGGTTGTAAGTCATTTCAAATGGATAGGGGAAAAAAAAGAGCAGGACCATGTGCAATACTTCCAGGACAAAACCTATAAGCAGCGCCAGCGGCCACATTTTACTGTTTTTTTTAACTTTATATGATAAAAAGCCCGCAATAATGCCTTGAAGCATAGTTATTATGCCGCTGCCGAATGCGGAAAAGGTATCGAGAGAAAAGATACGATGGATTCCTGTTATTAAGCCGGTCAAAGTCCCGACAACAGGACCGCCGATAAGGCCGCCGACAATAACGCCCACGGCGCGGGTATTAATTACTCCCGAACCACCGGGAACCTGAATTCCCCAATATGTGCCCAGAATCCCTATTGTTGAAAAAATAGCAATAAATGTAAATCTGTTCTTAAAGGAAGTATTATCAAATATTGCATTTTTAAAAACGTCCGTTCTGTTCAAGATAAGGATGATAACCATGAACAGAGATAATCCCAGCCAAAGCTGTAAAACGATATTGTATTTTATTTCGAACAATGCAGCCAACCTCCGAAATTATAATAGGTCATTATGGGTCTATTTCTGCAACTTAGCAAGTAAAAACAGCATCTTACCGCTAAAATAAATTATTGCAAAAAAATATATATTAAAATTGTTTTCAGATGAAATGCAGAGAAAGGAGCGAAGATAAATCCCGGTTCAACGAAAGATTAAAAGCAAGTTAACTATCAATAGCAAAGTTACGAAGGAGGGATATTATGGAATTAAAAGATATTATGAATTCTCCGATGTTGTGGGTAGTATCCAGTATTATGATTATCGTGATCGTAACCGAATCCTTGGTATTTATGAGGCAGGCCTTTAAGTCAGCTGAGAAAATGGGTATTCCGCGCGAAGAGTGTATAACAGGAATGCGGTCTGCGATGATTACGGCCATCGGACCTGCTTTTAGCCCGGTAATAGTTCTTATCGCACTTATGGCTGTTTTGGGCGGACCAACGGCTTGGATGAGGATGAACGACATAGGCGCGGCACGTACAGAGCTGGCCATGAGTACTATAGCAACAGGGATGGCTGGGTCCACGCTTGAGGCAGGTAAATTGAGCCTGTTAGGCTTCGTTTTTGCTCTCTGGGGCATGGCTCTTAATAACTCCGGTTGGATAGTAATTGGCGGTTATTCCGCTCCTCAGTTAGGCAAAGCAGTAAATTATATGAAAGAAAAGTTTGACCAGGTTTGGGTAAAACTCGTTATGGCAGCAGCCGCACTTGGTTTGTTCGGTACCCTTTTAAGCAACGCTTTAATCAGCAAAGGGAACTTGGTTACCAAGAACTTGTTTGCCGGTATCGTAGCTTTCATTGCCATGACAATTATATCACATTTCTTCAAGGGAAATCAGCGTATACAGGAATTTAGCCTGGGCTTGGCAATGTTGTTTGCAATGTATATTTCTGCCGCGTTTTTCTAATATAGTAAATTGAAAAAGGGGTGATAGTGATGGAAGACAATAAAGAGCTTTTAGGAATTACCGAATTTAGAGCCAAGATTAAAAACTTGGGCATGATTTTTGTGACATTTGCCTTAATAGCAAATTTTCTACCAGCAATATATGTTTCTATGCAAACTGGATTATTTCCGTCTGGAACAGACTTGTTTAAACTTTGGCTGGCAGCAGCAGCGGCCTTCGGCGTAGGATACTTTGTTCAACCAATTTCCTTCTTCCCGATGGTAAATATGGCGGGTAGCTTCATGGTTTGGATTTGCGGGAATGTTGGCGAACTCAGGGTTCCTGCGGCAGCGATGGCGCAAAAAGTCACAAACTGTGAGCAAGGATCGCCAAAGGCTGAGATTATGTCTACAATCGGTATTGCGGCGTCTGTAATCGTATCTGTAACCATGATAACGGTCTTTGCCATCGCAGGCTCCCAGCTCATGCCTTTGATGCCGAAAGCCATATTAAAAGGTTTCAGCTTCATCCTGCCGGCAGTGTTGGGCGCGGTTTATGCCGATTTGTGTGGTAAGAACTTCGTTCTTGGCGTAATCATTCTTGTTTCTTCAATTTTAGGAACGATCTTTTTCCCGAAAGTCGGTATTCCTGGCGGCATGGTCATGCTGGTCAATATTCTTGTCGCGGTCGGCATAGCACGTGTTTATTATTTGAAAACAAAAAAGCATAGTTCAATATAATATGATCAAATTCGAATAGCAGGAGGAATTTTATTATGGGACCATTAAAAGGTTTAAAAGTATTAGACTTATCAAGAGTTTTGGCAGGACCATACTGCACGATGATGTTGGCGGATTTTGGGGCGGACGTCATTAAAATAGAACCGCCGGTCGGTGATGATTCCCGTGCCTTCGGCCCGTTTGTAGGCAAGGAAAGCGCCTACTTTATGAGCCTTAATCGTAACAAGCGTTCAATGGTGCTAGATTTTAAGAATCAGAAACATATTGACGTTTTCAAGGAAATGGTTGCCAAGGCGGATGTCGTGGTTGAGAACTATCGGCCGGGAACAATGGAAAAATTCGGCTTGTCCTATGATGTTTTGAAAGAAATTAATCCTAAAATCATTTATGCAGCTTGCTCGGGATTTGGCCGTACCGGCCCGTACGCGTTAAAACCGGCGTATGATATTATTGTCCAAGCTATGGGCGGTATCATGAGCATTACCGGTGAAGGCAAAGATTCTCCGACAAGGGTCGGCGCATCAGTAGGTGATGTTATAGCTGGAATGTTTACAGCGTATGGAGTAATGATGGCTCTCTATCATAGAGAAAAAACGGGAAAAGGCCAATTGGTTGATGTTGCCATGCTGGACTGCCAGGTTGCTGTATTGGAAAATGCTATTGCCCGTTATGTGACTTCAGGAGAAGTTCCGGTGCCGCTAGGCAACAGACATCCTTCCATTACCCCATTCTCCGCTTTTACGGCAAAGGACGGCCAGGTAATTGTGGGAGCAGGCAACGATCGTTTATGGACAAAGCTTTGTAATGTTTTGAATATGCCTGAACTCTTGTCCGATGAACGTTTCAAGAATAATGGCGAGCGTACGAAACATTTCCATGAACTGCACGCAATCATGAACAGCGTACTTGTCAATAAGACAATTGATGAATGGATTGCCGTGTTAGAGGAAGCTGGGATTCCTTGTGCTCCTATTAATAATATTGAGAGAATTCTCAAAGACCCGCAAGTTAAAGCCAGAGACATGATTGTAGAGGTTGAGCACCCGATAGCGGGACACCTGAAGATGCCTGGTGTGCCGGTCAAGCTTTCTGAAACGCCCGGAGCTATACACACGCATGCTCCGTTGCTTGGTCACGATGTAAATGCGATTTTGCAAGAGTTGATGGGCTGGGACGAGTCTACCATCAATCAAAAATTGAATTAAAAATAGCTGCAACAATATTCTGTGAGTCTTTGCCATTCTCGCATAGAAGATTGTACAGCGCGAAAGACCCGCATACCGGATTACGGTATGCGGGTCTTTTTAACAGATAACTATTTAGTAGCAAGGGAAAAAGAATACTTTGCGTGAGTAGGAATAACTTCTTCTGTGACGAATAGTTTATACATGCAATTATTTTTAACAGGATGAGGGGCAGCCATGGACTTTAACATTCCTGACTATGTGAATAAAATACTGAGGGCTATAATAAATGCCGGTTATGATGCCTATCTGGTCGGCGGTGCGGTTCGGGATCTTTTGTTGGAAAAAGAGCCGGAAGACTATGATATAGTGACCAATGCCCAGCCGGAGGAAATAGTTGCCGTTGCCCAAAAAGCAGGCTTTGGCGTCGTGGCTGAACTTGGACAGAATTTTGGGGTAGTTATGGTAGTGGTGGACGAAATTTCTGTCGAGGTAGCCTCATATCGGAGCGAAAGCTACGGACATGACGCGCACAGGCCGGAATGTGTCTGGTACTGCGAAACTTTGGCAGAAGATCTTGCCCGCAGGGATTTTACTATTAACGCGATAGCGATGGATAACCAGGGCCGCGTAATTGACTATTTCAACGGCCTGGAAGATTTAAAAAACCGCACGCTGCGTACGGTGGGCAAGGCTTCTCAAAGATTTGCCGAAGATGCTTTGCGGATGTTTCGCGCGTGCCGTTTTATTTCCCAACTGGGTGTCACCTACGACGAAGAACTTTTTGCAGCGATAGCGGAACAGTTACCTCGAGTCAGAGGCCTCTCCATGGAAAGGGTTCGTACGGAAATAAATAAATTAATGAAGGGTGAATATGTTAATCTTGGACTTGACGTAATGGTAAAAAGCGGCCTTGCCGGCCAGTATTGCCGCAACCGACAGAAGGGAAAAGAGATACATATACCGATATTACCTGAGCTGGCGGCTCTTGTTGGCGTGGAACAAAATCCTAATTATCATCAGTATGATGTTTGGAACCATACTTTAAAATCGGTAGTACTCGGTGAAAAATCGTTAGAAGTCAGATGGGCTCTGCTCTTGCATGACATTGGTAAAGGCCAGCCCTCCGTACGGAGCGTTGATGCGGAAGGATATCCGACGGATTATGGGCATGAGGAACTCAGCGCACGCATGGCGGAAACGATATTGCAACGCTTTCAGTACCCGACAACCTTTGTCAAGCGCGTAGTTTGGCTGATTGATAATCATATGCAGTTTGGTTTTCATGTGGGTAAGGAGGAAATCAGCACATTACGCTGGTTACGCAAGACAGCTCTTTCGGGGGCTTTTCGTTGGAACAAGGATATGGTAGAGGCTTTTGCCCAGCTGTCTTCGGTTTGTTTAGCTGATTTGGCGGCAACGAACGCCCACGAACAGGAACTTATTGCTATGAGGATGTACAGCGAAAAAATGCTGCACATGTCTGCTGCTATGCCGGTTCATACCAGCGACCTTTTAATAAGCGGAAGCCAAATGGCTGAAATATTAGGCAGTAAGCAGCAACTGCCGGTTCTGATGCGAGCGCTTCTGAAACGTGTGCAAGACGGCACTTTGCCCAATACTGAGGCGGATTTAACCAGCGCGGTGATAAAATGGAAACAAAGAAAAATGATTGCCCAGGAACAATGACAGATAATTAATAGTGTATAAGGGGATAGAAAATGACAATTAGGAATATTTTGAGCCTGGCATTTTGTTTTTTGCTAGCCATGACAGCTTTATCGGTACCTGCCGAGGCTGCAAAGCATGAAGAGAAAAAGGTTGTTTTGGGTATAGAAAGACTTGACGAATATGCGGAGATTTTTGCGGGGAAAAGGGTTGGGCTGATTACAAACCAGACAGGTGTTGACCATTCTTTGCAAAGCTCGGTTGATTTGCTGAGGGCGAAGGCACAGCTGCAAGCGGTATTCGTGCCGGAACATGGGCTTTTCGGTGCGGTAACAGCCGGAGAACATGTTGAAAATGAAAACTATGAAAACATAGAAGTGCGCAGCCTGTATGGAGATACGCGACGGCCTTCGCCAGCAATGCTTGAGGACATTGATGTCATGGCCTTTGACATTCAGGATGTCGGTATCCGCCATTATACCTATGTTTCGACCATGGCCTATGCGATGGAAGCTTGTGCTGCGGCAGGCAAGAAGTTCGTTGTTTTTGACAGACCTAATCCACTGGGCGGATACTATGAGGGCCCAACGCTTAAAGCAGGCTTTGAGTCCTTCATCGGTTTATATCATCTGCCTCTTCGTCATGGGCTTACCGTGGGCGAATATGCACGCTTTATTAACGAAGAATATAATATAGGCGTTGATTTAGTCGTTGTACCTATGAAAAATTGGACAAGGGATATGTACTTTGCTGAAACAGGGTTACCCTGGGTTGCAACCTCTCCCAACATCCCGACGGATTTGAGCGCGCTATGTTACGGTGCGACGGGCATCGTTGGCGACATGAATGTTTCGATTGGAGTAGGTACAACGAAACCTTTCGAATATATAGGCGCGCCTTGGATTGATAAACTGGTCTTGGCGAAAAAACTGAACGCATTGCTTTTGCCCGGCGTTACTTTCCGGCCAATTGCCTTTATCCCAAATTATGGGATGTATACAGGGGAGTTGTGCCAAGGGGTTCAGATGCATGTAACAGACAAAAGAGCTTTTCAAACTGCGCGAACAGGAGCGCATATTGTCAGAGTATTAATGGAGGAATATCCTCAGAAGACTATTTTCCCGGGAAGAAGTACCGATGGCTACAAGATTGATATTGCACTGGGTGAAAGCTCTTTGCGCATAGATGGAATTTCCTTGGAAAATATCTTTGCGCGCTGGGATAGAGAAAATGTTTATTTTGCGGAAAAGGCGCAGCCTTATCTTTTGTATCCGCTAAGATAAAAGGAGGACAAGATGATTTTAAGTAAAAATTTTATCGAAGTGCTTTATGAGGCCGCTCATATCCAACGCTGGAATGACCACATCAGGCCTCAGGGCTTTACCGAACTTGATAAACAAGCTCACAAAATGGTTATTCTTTATGTTCTTGCGCATTACGAGGAGCAGGATCATGGCGTCAAACTCAACTGGCAGGTTCTGGTAGAAGGCGGCATTTTCGAATTCTTGCACCGTATTATTCTGACGGACATTAAACCGCCTGTTTTTCATGAACTGATGCGCGTTCATGGGGATAAGTTGAACGCATGGGTTTACAATGAACTTGAACGCAAGGTTCCGGATATAGACCAAAATTTTTTAAACAGAATGAAAAATTATTTCGATACTGATATTTACATGAAAGAAAAGAAACTGTTGAAGGCAGCACATTATCTGGCAACGGAATGGGAATTCCGCATAGTTTATCATCTCAACCAGGGCATTTACGATGTTGAGGCCACCAAAGTTGCCATAGCGAATGAAATCGAAGAACATTATGATCTTGCAGGTGTGCAAAAGATATCTCTCGGCGGTAAGACGCGTAAATTTGTAGATCTTGTCGGTCAGCTGCGTTTTCAGAAGCGCTGGGCACAATCGCCAAGGGTTCCCGAAACATCTGTGATGGGGCATATGATAATAGTAGCAATATTGGGCTATTTTTGTGCTTTACGCTTAGATGCCTGCCCAAAACGAGCGGTTAACGACTTTCTTTGCGGTTTGTTCCATGATTTGCCGGAAGTTTTAACAAGGGACATTATTTCGCCAATAAAGCGATCTGTTGAGGGTCTTGATGAATTAATCAAAGGAATTGAGAAAAGACAGGTTGAAGAGAAAATACTGCCGCTTTTGCCGGGAGAATGGCACAAAGAAATTCTTTACTTTGCTGAAAAGGAATTTGCTGACAGAGCAATCGTAAATGGTGAGATTAAGTTCTGCACCAGACCTGAAGACATAAGCGAAAAATATAATGAAGATAAATATTGGGCTATTGATGGTTCGGTTTTGAAAGGCTGCGATAATTTAGCGGCTTTCGTCGAGGCTTGGCTGTCAAGGCGGCATGGTATTACTTCCCAGCATTTGAAGGAAGGTGAAGAAAAAATACGCGAAATGTACAAGTCAAAAAATATTGCGGGCATCCCTTTTTCAGAGATTTTCGCGAAATTCGATTAATGTCAGGCTAATATTTCTACGAAGATAGGGCTTGTTCCGACGTTTTTCGATTAAAGTGCGCCTTTGAACAGATTAATTGAAAAGAAGAAATATTGCGGAATGTTCTAATAGTTATATAAAAATGATTTCATGGAAATGAAGTCACCCTTCAGTTCTCGCTGAATACACAAATGTATTGTTTGTGTAAAAAATAGACATGCAGGTTTACAATCTTGACACTGTGGGGAAACGGTGATAAAATTCTTTTTGTTAATTGTACATTTACATAAATTTAAATTGAACGTACATTTTACTTATCTTTAATGGGTGGGGGTTTAATCATGGCTTTTAAATTTGCTAAACGCATGGAAAGAATGCAATCATCAGAAATCCGAGAGCTTCTAAAGCTTACTCAGAAACCGGAAATTATATCTTTCGCAGGCGGCTTGCCGGCTCCGGAGTTGTTTCCGGTGGAGGAACTGGCCAAGATAGCTGCGGATGTGCTGGGAAAAGAAGGGAAACAGTTGCTTCAGTATGCTACTACTGAAGGACGCATTACATTGCGCGAGAAGATTGCTGACCGCATGCTGGCGAAATATAGAGCACGGGTAAGTCCTGACGAAATTTTAATTACTACCGGTTCGCAACAGTGTCTGGATTTTGCCGGTAAACTGTTCTTGGACCCAGGCGACGTGGTTCTTTGTGAAAGCCCGTCTTATCTTGGCGCATTGAATGCTTTCAATGCTTATGAACCAACTTTTGTTGAGGTACCGACTGACAACGGCGGCTTAATCCCGGAAGAATTGGATAAAATTCTGGAAACTACGGATCGCTGCAAATTCATTTATGTAATTCCTGACTTCCAAAACCCGACAGGACGTACCTGGAGTATGGAGCGTCGCACGAAATTCATGGAAGTCGTAAATAAGCATAATTTGCCTGTACTGGAAGATAATCCCTATGGTGAACTGCGGTTCGAAGGCGAAATTCTTCCGTCTTTGAAATCTTTGGACACCACGGGCTTGGTTATGTTCCTTGGCACATTTTCTAAAATCTTCTGCCCAGGTTTGCGTCTTGGCTGGGTAGCAGCAAAACCTGATGTTTTGTCTGAATTTGTCAAAATAAAACAAAGCGCTGATTTGCATACTTCTAATTTTGACCAAGGCCTGGCTGATGCCTACATGGAAAACTATGATCTTGATGCTCACGTCGAAAAAATTAAGTCTCTCTATAAACATCGTCGTGATCTTATCATCGAAAGCATGGAAAAAATGATGCCTGAAGGCGTGGAATGGACACACCCGGAAGGTGGCTTGTTCCTCTGGCTGACTTTCCCGCAAGGGACCAGTGCCGCTCAAATTTTCCTGAAATGCTTGGAAAAGAACGTTGCTGGCGTTACCGGGGACGCATTTTTCCCGAATGGCAAAACCGATCGCAATATGCGTATAAATTATTCCAACATGCCTGACGATAAAATTGTAGAGGGTATCAGAAGAATGGCGGAAGCAATTAAAGAATCTATTTAATTTGTTGACAAAGGCCTGCTATTGGATTTTAATATTAAAATTCAATAGCAGGTTTTTTTATTTTATATTACCTATGATATAATTATATAATGTGAAATATTAGGAAAGCGGTGACGACGTGGCAGATAAGTTTTTGGTAGTAGACGGCAGCAGCTTGATTCATAGGGCGTTTTTTGCTTTACCGCCTCTCACGACGAAAAAAGGCATGAACACTGGCGCTGTCTATGGCTTTTGCAACATGTTGCTGAAGATCATAAGTGACGTCAAACCAAAGTGGGTTGCCGTTGCTTTTGATAAATCAAGAGTGACCTTCAGAAATAAGCTGTTTGGTGATTATAAAGCCCAACGCAAAGAAACACCCGGCGAATTATCCGAGCAGTTTCCGATAGCGCAGAGATTGTTGGAAGCAATGAACATCAGCGTGTTGGAAATGGATGGCTATGAAGCGGACGACATTATAGGGACTTTTGCCAAGAGCAAAGCAAATGAAGCCGAAATCATTATTGTTACCGGCGACAGGGATGAGTTGCAGCTTTTGGGAGATAACGTTAAGGTTTTTTACACAAAACGAGGCATTACGGATATACAAGAGTATGACGTGGAAGAATTCAAGAAGAACTACGAAGGACTGAACCCAGCCCAGCTTATTGATTTGAAGGGGCTGATGGGGGACTCGTCCGACAACATCCCCGGCGTGCCCGGCGTTGGTCCAAAAACAGCGATGAAGCTGATTTGTGAATATCAGACAGTTGAGAATGTTTTAGAACATATCGACGAAGTTTCAGGCAAGAGTTTGAAGGAGAAACTGGCTAATAATAAGGAAATGGCCCTTCTTTCCAAGCAACTGGCCACTATTTTTACTGAAGTACCGGTTGAATTGGATTTAGACAAGCACCGGTTGAAGGGTATGAAGGCAGAAGCAAAGAACTTGATGCAGGAATTGGAGTTCAGAAATCTGTGGGAACGCTTTTCTGCAGTGCTTGGTTCGGACGGGCCGGAAACTTTCGACCTTTTCGGTGAAGAAGTCTATTCCCAGGTTGAACGATATCCGCAAAAAGCGGTAATGACCGCAGAACAGGCGAAAGCCTTATTCGCTTCGATGAAGGCGGCGCAGGGGGAAACCTGTTTAACGGCCGAGATTATCGGAGAAATTCCAAATCTTAAAATAGGGAGCTTGTCCTTGATCAAGGACCGTACAATTTATATTTTCCCGGAAGCGAGTGAGGCATGGCCCGAGGTTTATACATGGCTGGCCGATGAAACACAGAAAAAAATTGTCTGTGATGGCAAGGAGCTTATCAAGGCCTGTCTGGCAAATAAAATTAAAGCAGCCGGCATAGCCGTTGATTGTTCCTTGGTCGCTTATCTTGTCGAGCCTGGAGAAAATTCTTACAGCCTGAAGTCATTGGCTGATCGCTATTTGCTGAAAAATGATGGGGGAACTGTTCAGGATCTGGAAGAATTGAGTCCATTATTGCTAAATTATTTAGAGGAAAAAGAACTGAGGCCTTTATACGACAAAATAGAGCAGCCGCTGGTTTCAGTACTTGCAGCTATGGAGCTGGCAGGTATTGCCATTGATGAAGAAATGTTGGCAAGTATTACGAAAGAATTCGCTCTTAAGCTTGATGAACTCGAATCCTTGGCCTATGAGCAGGCGGGAGAAAAGTTCAATTTGAAATCGCCCAAGCAGCTTGGAGTTTTGCTTTTTGAAAAACTAGGTCTGCCTGCGGTGAAAAAGACAAAGACAGGCTATTCGACTGATGTGAGCGTGCTGGAAGAGCTGGAAGGGCAGCATCCTTTGGTGGGGACTATCCTGCAGCATCGACAATTGGCAAAGCTTTATTCAACATATCTTGAAGGCTTGAAACCTTTGATAAATCCTTTGACCAGACGTATTCACACCCATTTTCAGCAAACTGTGACTGTTACCGGCAGGTTGTCGAGCACGGAGCCAAATCTGCAGAACATACCGGTGCGGACAGAAATTGGCAAGCGCATGCGAGCCATGTTTGTTCCGGGCGAAGGCTATGACTTACTTATGTCTTGCGATTATTCGCAGGTCGAATTAAGAATTTTAGCGCATATCGCGCAGGACGAACTGCTCCTCGATTCTTTTGCCAAAGGTCAGGATGTTCACGCCAGAACGGCGGCGGAAGTCTTTGGTTTGCCTTTGGAGGAAGTGACTTCTGAACTGAGAACGAGGGCCAAAGCAGTTAATTTTGGCATTGTTTATGGTATAAGTGATTATGGTCTGGGCAAACAATTGGGTATTAGCAGAAATGAAGCTGCTAAATACATAGATAGTTATTTCCAACGTTATACAGGTGTTAAAAAGTACATGGAGGAAATGGTTGCCACTGCGAGGAAAAACGGTTATGTCGCAACTCTATTCGGCAGGCGGCGCTATCTTCCGGACATTAATAACAGCAATTTTAATTTGCGCAGTTTTGCTGAAAGAACTGCAATCAACACACCGATTCAGGGCACTGCAGCCGACATTATCAAACTGGCCATGATTAAGGTGCAAGAGGCCTTGACGAAGGAAGGCCTTAAAAGCAGGGTGCTTTTACAGGTGCACGATGAACTGGTGCTGGAGGTTTGTGCCAGCGAAAAAGAGCTGGTGGCAAAAATGGTCAGAGAAATCATGGAAAGAACAGTTGAGTTGTCCGTACCCCTTTTGGCGGACGTAGCCTGTGGGAAAAATTGGGCAGAAACAAAGTAAGGAGAAAGATCGATGCCGGAATTACCAGAAATAGAACAAGTCAGGAAAACACTGACACCGCACATATTAAATAAATTGATCAAACGAGTGGAGATAAGGCTTCCTCGGATAATTAAGCATCCATCACCCGAAGTTTTTGCTGATATTTTGGTGGGGCAATGCATCAGGGATTTGAAAAGAAATGGTAAATATTTAACGCTTGAATTTGGGACTAATATAAAGTTGATAATGCATCTGCGCATGACAGG
This sequence comes from Negativicutes bacterium, assembly GCA_009930275.1. The sequence continues at coordinate 48,737 of RZYP01000004.1, read as the reverse complement.
TTCGTTGATTGTCACCGCCAGCGAAGACGAAGAACCAGCTTACGCTAAGGTCAAATTTGAATTGACGGGAGGTAAGACACTATGGTTCTGCGATATCAGGACTTTTGGCTCCATGCATCTGATTGTAAATGACGATATCAGTATCGCAGGTTATGATAATCTCGGTCCCGAACCGGGAACTAAGGAACTGACTGTTGATTACTTGCAGGAGGTTTTTAAAAAGCGCTCGGCGGCAATTAAGGGAGTGATCCTGAATCAGGAAATTATTGCGGGTTTGGGCAATATTTATGCCGACGAGGCACTGGCAACAGCAGGAATATTGCCGCAGCGCCCTGCGGATTCTTTGAGCAGAAAGGAAATAGAAAAGCTGCTTAAGGGCGTTAATAAGGTTATCAAGCAAGGTATCAAAAATCATGGAACTACCTTCCGCAACTATAAAGACGGCAATGGTAATCAAGGTCAGAATCAAAACTATCTTTTGGTCTATGGCCGCAAAGGTCAACCTTGCAAAAAATGCGGAGGAGAATTGCTTGGAACAAAGGTGGCAGGGCGAGGCACGACTTATTGCCCTAACTGCCAGCACTAAGAGGTGTTAGAAATGAAGATTATTGGCTTGACGGGTGGCATTGGTTCCGGCAAAACTTCTGTAGCAAACAAGCTGAGGGCTTTGGGAGCGTCTGTATTTGATGCGGATGAAGCGGCCAGAAACGCTGTTTTGCCGGGAACAAAAGGCTATCAAGAAGTAGTTGCTGCTTTTGGCCCGAGGGTTGTGGCTGAGGATGGGCAGATAGACAGAGCTGCTTTGGCTGAAATGGTTTTTAGTGATAAAAAAGCTTTACGTGTTTTAGAAGGCATCATTCATGCCTTTGTTTGGGCCGAAATAGATATTTTTCTGCAGAAATGCAGTGAATCAGGTGCACGGGTTGTAATTTTGGATATACCCCTTTTGATAGAGAGCGGATGGCATAAGAAGGTAGACGAAGTCTGGCTGGTTGCTTTGCCTGTGGAAAAACAAGTTATGCGTACCATGGAGAGAAGCGGTCTGACGGAAGAAGCTGTAAAAGCGAGAATAGCCGCACAAATGCCATTGGTTGAAAAGGAAAAGTATGCGTCACTGATTATAGATAATAGCGGTACTTGGGAAGAGACTGAAAAGCAAATAATTTCTGCCTGGAAAGAGGCGGTTAAATAGCGGAGGGATAAGCTTGCGAAGTAGGAAAAAGAGCAGGCGGTGGTTTTATTGGGCGCTTTTTGTCTGCCTGGTCTTTGCAGTCTGGCAAATTTGGCGGTCTGATGAAGTTCAGATGCGGTTCGTATATCTTTGGCCGTACCAGGAAGAGATAATTGAGTATAGCAGAAAGAATAAACTGGATCCTTTTCTGGTTGCAGCCGTTATTAAGAACGAGAGCGGTTTCCGTATTGACGCAAAATCTAAGCCTGGAGCAGTAGGGCTCATGCAGATAATGCCTCAGACCGGGAACTGGATTGCCGGCGAAATGGGGATGCAGGATTTTAAAATGGAAAAGCTTGCCGAACCGGAAGTAAATATTCGTATGGGCTGCTGGTATTTAAGTGAGCTGGAATATGAATTTGAGCACAATCGTGTGTTGATGCTCACTGCTTATAACGCGGGCCGCGGCAATACCAAAAAATGGATGGAAGAATATAATTGGGATACCGATTTTGGCAATATAGAAAAGATTCCTTACGCAGATACACGTGAATACGTAAAAAATGTCTTGCACGATCGAGGACAATATTATAAATTGTATAAAAATCGATTAGCAGACTATTGACGGTAAAAGCATGATATGCTATCATATTAACGTTGCCGGTATATGATGCGCGGTCGTGGCGGAACGGCAGACGCGCTAGCCTCAGGAGCTAGTAGGGGCAACCCTGTGGAGGTTCAAATCCTCTCGGCCGCACCAATTTCATACTGTAACAAAGACTTATCTCTATGCGGTTGTGGCGGAACGGCAGACGCACCATCTTGAGGGGGTGGCGGGGAGACTCGTGTGGGTTCAAATCCCACCAACCGCACCATATTGATATTGTTGAAGTTGGCGTATACTTTTATTTAAGAGACTTAAGGACACTGTAGATATTATCTGTGGTGTCTTTTTTGTTATATTTTTTTCACTAGGCACTTTATATTTAATATAGATATATTTGTTGTAGAAAATGATAAATTTTGCAGGTTATTTCAGATATTTAGCGAAATTTAATGGAAAAGGGTTATTTTATGTAAATACTGTTAGTAAAAGCAGGCCTGGCAGGTGAGTAATCATTTAGCAAAGGAAGATGATACTATGGCTAAAAAAAGAATGAGAGAGAAAAGTATTCAAGAGCTCGAAGAAGAATTTCTTGCATACGGCATAAAGAAAGAGTGGCATTCTTTAGAAGCAAGTGCATTTTATTTGGCGCTCAGGTATCTGGCAAATGAACAATATGAAGAGGCGCTTGAAGCAGCAGTTTCTGCGATGGCCATACAGATTTCTGGTTGTCGCGAAGCGGATTGTGTTTATAAATATGACAATGTTTCTGTTTCTACTTATCGCATCGGTATGATAAGGGAATGTGGCGAGAGACTTGCCTTAAGCCAGGATGAGTTGGATAAGAAAGTGTATGAAGTATTGACCAGTGTTTTTGGTCTTTTGCCTTTTTCATATTATGAGCCGGAAACAGCATTGGCAATTCTTAAAGATTGCCGCAATAAGGCCTTTGATCCGGAAAAGTATAGTTGTGATTACGCAGCCCCAGAGGAAGGCAAAAGGTTAACGTCAGCAGATGAAAAAGAAACAGGCCGTTTTGTCGCGATCAAGCCTTGCCCCTGCATCTAGCTGCATAGCGTTTGTATATATTTGTAAACAAAGAGTTTATAAATAGTTGGAATTATATCTGAGCTTGATGCCCGGCAGCCCTGAAATCACTGGCTCCAAATTATTAGCACCACAAAGTGGTGCTTTTTCTTTGGCAGACAAGACCTTACTGCTTTTTCAGTATTATATCAACAAATTCGGTAAAAACAGCTGTTTGAGTTAAGGCGCAGGCAGGTATAATCGACGCTGCGACGAATATCGCAATAATACATCCTAAAAATATGAGCAATTACGCGGGGAGCAGATTATGATAATGAGAGAAAGCGCATTGGAGCTTGTTTTTAAGCATATAAAAATATTTTTGGCTACTTTTTTGATAACGTTTCTTGTTTTTATATGCGCTTTTGCAGCTTTTGAAAAACGTGATGTTGATCTAGACAGGTCCACTTTAGCCAGAGAACACGAAATATTGATTTCCGGGCAAAAAAGACTTATTGATAATGAATTGAGAGAACGTGTTTCTGATTTAATGTATTTGGCCGAGAACGCTGTTTTCAAAAATTATATTGAGGGCAGTGGGTCTAAAGAAGACTTGGAAAATGAGTGGCTTCTTTTTGCCGACAAGATGAAGAAATATGACCAAATTCGTTACATAGATGGAAACGGCGCCGAGAAAGTCAGAATAAACTTTAATGAAGGCAAACCTGTAATAGTTGCCGCTGAAGCCCTTCAAAACAAAAGTAACATGAAATATTTTAACGAAACAATGAAACTTGACAATAGAAATATCTATCGTTCTAATTTTGATTTAAATGTGGAAAACGGTGGCATAGAGGTACCGGCTAAACCAATGATTCGCTTCGGCGTGCCTGTTTTTGACCGGCAGGGAACAAAACATGGCGTTTTAATCGTGAATTATTTTGGCAGCTATGTGATTGATAATATTAAACGTGCTACGCAAGAATCCATGTATATGCAGCTTGTGAATGAGAAGAGTTATTGGTTTGCAGGCCCTGAATCCAACAAAGAATGGGCGTTTATGTATCCTGATAAATCGGAAAATAATTTTGCCAATATGTTTCCGGAGGAATGGGCACTTATAACGGCGGGAAAAAATGGACAATTCTTTAGCCCAAGCGGTTTGTTTACTTTCCGTATATTAGAACCTGATGTAGAAGCCAGAGCTAAATTCATAGGCACTCCTGATAATGATATTGTAATAAAAGGTTCTGACAATGCGTGGTTTCTTATTTCACACGTTCCAAATGATATTATTCCTTTTGCCAATGGCGAAAACCCGTATTTCATAGCACTGCAAAGATTGTTGGGCATGCCGGCGCTGCTAATAACCTTAATTTTTGTTGCTTTTATATTTACTATACTGTTTTCTTTGTATCGTATAGAAAATAACAAGCTTAAGGAAATAGCAACACATGACCCTATGACGGGTTGCTTGAACAGAAGAGCCGGCACAAGGCTTTTGGAAAACGGTATAAAGAATGCGGAACGTAATAAAACTCCCCTTTCTCTGCTTTTGTTAGATATAGATCATTTTAAAAGCGTCAACGATAATTGGGGGCATTTAGTTGGTGACAGAGTATTGAAACGTGTCGCCAGAATAGTTAAAAGCAAGGTTCGCAGTACCGATAGCGTAATCAGGACGGGGGGCGAAGAATTCTTAGTTCTGTTACCTAATACAGACGCAAAGAACGCGGCAGTAGCAGCGGAGAAACTTCGCAGAGCCTTGGAAGAATTTGAACATCCCTCCGTCGGCAGAGTTACCTCCAGTTTTGGCGTTGCCGAGAAAAAGAAAGAAGAGAGTTTTCTTCAGTGGTATAAGAGAGTAGATGATGCCTTGTATCATGCCAAAGAAACCGGAAGAAACCGTGTTTTTAATGCGGATGACTTGAGAGACAGTCCGACAATAGCGACGGTACAGCTTGAATGGAACAAAGAATGGGAAAGCGGCAATAGCGTCATTGATAATCAGCACCGTGAGCTGGTCAAGCTTGGCAATGAATTGGTTTATGCTGGTTTTAGCGGAGCCGCAAAGGAAGAGATTGAGGCGCGACTGGAAGAATTTCTGAATCATGTGGTTTATCATTTTAATAGCGAGGAGCTTATCTTGAACGAGACTAACTATAGCGGGGCCAAAGAACATTCAAAAATACACAAACTAATCATTGCCGATGCCTTGAGGCTGAAAGACAGCTATTTGGAGGGAAAAGTAAAACCAACGGCCTTTTTCTCCTTCATCGTCGATGATGTCATTGTAGGACACATGATCAAGGAAGACATGGGATTTTTCCCTGTTGTCCGTGAGAACTAATAAAGACAACTAATTTTCAAAAGATGAAGAGAACGACCAACCGTTTAAGTAAACAACGGTTGGTCGTTAATTCGTTATTGAAGCTTTTTGCATAGAGCAATGAAGGCTTTCATTGATTCGGTCATATATTTGTTCTTGTGATAGATGATACTGAATTGACGTCTAAGCGTTATTCCTTCTATTCTTAACGCATGGAGTGATTTATTTTTTAACTCTTGCGTAACCAAGCGTTTTGATATGACGGCCACACCAAGCCCACGCAGTGCAGCGCTTTTAAGGATATCGGAACCATTGCATTCCCAAGAAGGCTGCCAATTGATTTCGTTGGCCGACATTGTATTATCGAATAATTCGCGTGTGCCGCTGCCTTTTTCTCTGACGATAAAATTAATATCAGCCAGTGCTTTAGGAAGCAGAATTTTTACACCGTACAACGGATGTCCCATGCCGCAGACAAGAACCAGTTCATCATTTTTAAAAGGTTCGAAAACAATATCAGGGGAATGAACTGTGCCTTCTACTATTGCCAGTTCAACAAAATTCTTGATTATTAGTTCTTCTATGTCTAATGTATTTTTGATGATGGCCTTGACCTTAAGCCGGGGATATTCTTTGTTAAAAGAACTTATTAGATCGGGCAGTAAGGCTTCGCCAATGGTCAAGGTGGCACCAATTGTCATACTGCCGCTTTTCTCGGAGTTTTTAATAACTTGTTCCATTTCCTCCATGAGCGAGGTGACGTGTCTGGCATAACTTAACAGTTGGGAACCTTTTTCAGTTAGATAAAGACGCTTGTTAAGACGTTCGAATAACTTAATGCCATAATGATTTTCAAGATCTGTTATAGCCTGGCTAACGGTTGGTTGGGAAATAAATAAAGTTTTTGAAGCGGCTGTCATATTTTTTAAGTCTGCAACTACAATAAATATTTTTAAATGTCGTATGGTCATATAGCACCCCTTCTAAAATCATACATAGGCAAAATACTATTAATACTATTATATAATAGTATTTTACAAAAACATACTCATTAAGTAAAATCATACTTGTTATTAGCAGCAGCGAAGGAAGGGTAGATGTTGATGATTAAACTTGAAAAACTAGTACCTGGTATTGTTTTATGTTTTGTTCTTGGAGTGCCAGCCTGGATTATGGGAAATATGTTTCCTATAGTTGGAAGTCCTGTTATAGGAATAATCATTGGGATGTTGGCAACATGGTTTTTCCCCGAATTATTAAGTAACCAAACAATGAAAAGCGCAAATAGCTCAATTATTTTTGAAGAAGGAATAAAATATACTTCAAAGAAAATTTTGCAGAATTCCATCATTCTTTTAGGTTTCAGCATGAATCTTTTTCATGTACTGAAAGTAGGTACGGAATCATTATCGATAATAGTCTGTACCTTAACGGCATCTTTTCTGACCGCGTATTTTATTGGGAAGATGTTAGGACTTGATGGTAAAATGACCACACTGATAGGTGTAGGCACCTCCGTTTGTGGCGGTTCGGCTATTGCGGCTACGGCACCGGTAATTAAGGCAAAAGATTCAGAAGTCGCTCATGCGATTTCCACTATCTTTCTTTTCAACATCGTAGCTGTGTTTATTTTCCCGGTCATTGGCGCCAGTCTTGGCTTGAGTGACATTGGCTTTGGCATGTGGGCAGGAACTGCTATTAACGATACTTCGTCAGTTGTAGCTGCTGGCGCGGCTTGGAGCAATATGGCAGGTAATGATAAGGCCCTTGCGTATGCAACAATAGTTAAACTCACAAGAACATTAATGATTGTACCAATTACATTGGTTTTGGCAATTTATACTGCACGCAGCACAAGAACAAAACATGAAGCTGAAAAAAGTTTCAACATAGCAAGTGTATTTCCTTGGTTTGTTCTTTGGTTTTTAGTAACGGCTTTGCTTAATACCTTTTTGGAGCTTGGGGAAGTATCAGATATTTTTGTTGTTATTGGTAAATATATGATCGTTATGGCTATGGTTGCAATTGGTCTTAATACGGACTTAAAAAAGTTGATTGCAAATGGCCTTAAGCCTATTTTTCTGGGAATTTGCTGTTGGGTTGCCGTTGCGATTGCTTCTTTGTTGGTGCAAAGAAGCATCGGCATCTGGTAAAGGGTTTTCAAGGTAAAAGAGCATTCACCACTAAATTTATAATGGTGAATGCTCTTTTTAACAATTTTATTTGCTGGCAGAAACTTGAGGCAAGTTGGCAAAGCTTTTTAGTAGATCTTCGTCACTGGGAACATAATCGCTCATAGTTCCTTCATTAAAGGCGTTATAAGCACTCATATCGAAGTAGCCTGTGCCGGTAAGACCAAAGAGAATTGTCTTGGCTTCTCCGGTTTCCTTGCATTTGAGAGCTTCATCAATTGCCGCACGAATGGCATGTGCCGATTCAGGAGCAGGAAGGATGGTTTCCTGTTTGGCGAATAGTACAGCAGCCTCAAATACTTTGGTCTGTTCAACAGCTACTGCCTCCATATAACCGTCATGATACAATTTCGACAAGATTGGAGACATTCCGTGATATCTCAAACCGCCGGAATGACTCGGAGAAGGCATGAAGCCGCTTCCTAAGGTATACATTTTTGCCAGTGGCGTTACTTTCCCGGTATCGCAGAAGTCATAGGCATAACGACCGCGAGTTAAAGAAGGACATGAAGCCGGCTCTACCGCAATTATCCTGGAAGAAGCCTTGCCGAGCAGTTTGTCCTGCATAAAAGGCGCTATCAAACCGCCAAGGTTTGAGCCGCCGCCTGCGCAGCCAATTACTATGTCAGGATATTCATCCAGCAGTTCCATGGCTTGTTTAGATTCAATGCCAATAATAGACTGGTGGAGCAGAACCTGGTTGAGGACGGAGCCCAACACATAACGGCAACCCGGAGTTGTGACAGCTTTTTCTATTGCTTCTGAGATAGCACAGCCAAGGCTGCCGCCTGTCAAAGGGTCATTTTCTAAGATGCTGCGTCCGACATTGGTTGTATCGCTGGGACTTGGTATAACGTTAGCACCGAATGTCTGCATGACGATTTTTCTAAAAGGCTTTTGTTCATAGGAGCACTTGACCATATATACTGTCAAAGGGATATTGTAGTAAGAACAAGCCTCAGCCAAGGCTGTTCCCCATTGTCCGGCACCGGTTTCTGTGGTCAGGCTGGTCAGCCCCTGTTCTTTCGCGTAGTAGGCTTGGGCTATGGCAGAATTGAGCTTGTGACTGCCGGAAGTGTTGTTGCCTTCAAATTTGTAATATATTTTAGCCGGAGTTCCTAAAGCTTTCTCGAGATTGAAAGCTCGAATTAGGGGAGAGGGCCGGTACATCTTATAGAAATCCTGAATTTCTTCAGGAATATCGAAATATCTTGTTTCGTTATCCATTTCCTGCGCGGCTAATTTCTCACAAAAGACCGGATACAGATCTTCCGTTTTAATTGGCTGAAATGTGTCTGGATTTAGCAGAGGTTCCGGTTTTTCTTTCATATCTGCCCGCAGATTGTACCATTGTTTAGGCATTTGTTCCTCAGTAAGGTAAAGTCTGTGTGGAATTTTTTTTGACATAATTATGACCCCTTTCTCTTGCATCGTAAATAAACGGAAGAAGTTTTATGGTATAAAAAAAGACTTTTGCCACAGTATTTTTACTGAGACAAAAGTCTTAAATTAACTTTTGCGGTACCACTCAATTTGGTGCAAAGCACCCGCTCAATCCATACACTAACATGTATGCTCCCTTGGTAACGGGCGGAGTTCCCGTCAGGCATTACTCAGCAACGTTCTGCTGCCTTTCTTCCTACCCTCATAAGTCCATTCAATATAGCCTTTATTACTGCATTCACAGCACCTGCAGTTCTCTGAGAATAAATAGCTGTATTTACTAATCTTAATCCTCGGTTTATCTTTATTGCTACTCAATATATTACTAATATGAATGATTGTCAATGATTTTTTTTGCTAACTTTTTGACATTTTGGGATTTGAGGGCGTGAATTGTTGCAGAATATATGTGAAAAAAGCCCTTGACAGCGGTAAATGCCGGTGCTATACTCCGGTTTAACAGAATATATTAAATGCAATGAACAGAATATAAAAATAAAATGCTTTTTCTGCAGAGAGCCGACGCTTGGTGTGAGCCGGTGGATTCTTTTTATTTTTCTCATCTGGGAGCAGCGGGCTGAAGTCTAGTAAGCAGTGTCCGGTTTTCTACCGTTAAAAAGAAGCGTATCCCGGTTTTTTTCCAGATACGGCTGAGATGGCCGAATAGTCGGCAAGTGAAGTGGTAACGCGGAGGTTAACCTTCGTCTTCAATTACGTTGGTGTATATTGGAGACGGGGGTTTTTTTGTTTTTCTTCCGTCAGTGTGGGGGCAAGAATCTGCTTGGTATTCTGTTAATAATAGCCTACCGAGAAATGGAATCGATATTTTGAGGCAAGCAGAAATCTGAAAGGAAGTAATGGATTATGAATGGGTTGACGTTGTTGGGAATTGCTCTTTTGGTATGTTTGAGCGGCTACTTTATTTATGGCCGCTGGCTGACGAGAATCTGGGGTATAGATCCGAAGGCCAAGACACCTGCGTATCTCTTTGAGGATGGCAATGATTATGTACCGTCGTCTAAATTTACTGTTTTTGCTCATCAGTTTTCATCCATAACAGGTGCCGGCCCTGTAACCGGTCCTATTATCGCGGCAATGTTTGGTTGGGTTCCCGTTATGCTTTGGTTAATGGTGGGCGGCATATTCTTTGGCGCAGTACAGGATTTTACTGCTCTTTATGCTTCGGTCAAAAACGAAGGAAAGTCAATGGGCATGCTTATTGAAAAATACATTGGCAGAACCGGAAAGCGCATGTTCTTGCTATTTTCATGGTTATTCACTCTTTTAATTACTGCTGCTTTCGCTGATATAGTTGCCGGTACTTTTAACGGCTTTGCTGCCAACGGTGCTCTTGCAACTCCTAACGCTGCTGCGGCCTCGATATCTATGCTTTATATTTTCGTCGCGATTTTATTCGGGCTCTTTCTAAAAAAAATCCCATTGCCGGAAAAACCTAAATTAGCAGTTGGCCTGATTTTGATTTTTGGTATGTTGGCAGCAGGAATTGCTTATCCTTTATATTTTACTAAGACAACCTGGATTTATGTTGTTTTTGCGTATATGTTCATGGCTGCCGTTCTGCCGATGTGGCTTCTGATGGAACCTCGTGATTATCTGAGCTCCTTCTTGCTGCTTGGCATGATTGCCAGCGGCGTTATTGGTGTTGTTTTCACCAATCCGACTATTGAGCTTGCACCTTTTAATGGCTTTGAAGTAAACGGCAAGCCTTTATTCCCAATACTCTTTATTACTATCGCCTGTGGTGCGGTTTCAGGTTTTCATAGTCTGGTTTCTTCAGGAACATCATCGAAAACCGTATCCAACGAAAAAGATATGCTTTTTATAGGTTATGGCTCGATGTTGATTGAAACTATTTTGGCAGTTGTATCTCTGATTGTTGTTGGGGCGGCTGCCACCGGCGGCGTCATGCCTAAAGGCACTCCTTTCCAGATTTTTTCCGCCTCAGTTGGTAATTTCCTGTCAATGTTTGGTTTGTCCAAACATGTGGCAACTTGTGTCATAACCATGTGCGTATCTGCTTTGGCACTGACTACGCTTGATTCGGTCGGACGTATCGGACGCATGTGCTTCCAGGAACTTTTTGCGGGTAATAATGCTGATTTTTCTAAGATGTCGGCCATGCAGCGCTTGTTGACGAATAAGTATTTTGCGACTGTCATCACTTTGTTTTTTGGATATTTACTTTGTTTAGGCGGCTATATGAACGTCTGGCCTTTATTCGGGGCAGCCAATCAGCTTTGCTCAGCCTTAGTTCTAATTGCACTTGCCGTGTTCCTGAAGGTTACAGGTCGTGAGGGCAAGATGCTCTACATTCCTATGTGCTTCATGTTTGCTGCTACGATAATCGCGTTACTGATGTCCATCTATGGTATTGTCAAGAAATTCATGACCACCGGCGGGTTCTCTTTCTTGACAGATGGGTTGCAGCTTATAATGGCAATTGCTTTGATTGTATTGGCGATGTTGATTGCTTCGCAAAGCGTTCGTAAACTCTTTGATTCAGATACTGAAGCAGATGCATTAGTCTCCGATAGTCATGAACAGGCCTAGAAAATTATTTTTGGACTAACATTGCGATTATTTTTGAAAATTTTTATACGGTTTGGTTTAAAAGGCAAAAACACATTTTAAAGTGTTTTTGCCTTTTGGTTTTTAGTAAAGCATTTGAAATGCTGAAGTTAAAAAGAGAAAAGAGAGATATTGTGAGAAAATTTTAAAAATAAAGGATTTTTGCTTAAAAACTAGAATGCTATGCATTAAAAAGATGCGTAATCAAGGCATTAATTTTCATCTAATATTATTCAGCCTCTCGTTAAGAACGCAAATATTTAAAAGTGTGTGGGGTGACATTACAATGAATAAAATATCCACAAAACAAGTCTTTTACATTGTGATAGGCTGCATAATTATAGGATTAGGGTGGTTTTTTTGGCGCCAACAGGCAAATAAACTGCCGGATGGCTTTTTGGTGGCAGGGGGCAGAGTCGAAGGGCGTGAGATTAATGTTTCTTCGCGAGTACAGGGGCGTGTGCTAAGCCTTCTGGCAGACGAGGGTAATATCGTGAAAAAAGGTCAAATTTTGGCAGTATTGGATTCGGAACAAATACAAGCCCAAGTAGTCGGAGCACAGGAAAACTTGAGGGTTGCCCAATTACAAAAAGAGCAGGCAGGCTATGACTTGGAATATGCTCGCAGAAATTCAGATTCTACCATTTGGGCAGCACAGGCTTCAATTGAAAATGTCCAGGCACAGTTGGAAAAAGCACAAGCCGTGAAGGAAATTGCCGAGAGCAATTATCATAGATATTTGCAGTTGTACAAAGACGGTGCTATTTCCGCAAGGGAATTTGATAGCAAGAAGCTGGACTATGAAAGCAGCATGGCGGATGTTACCGCTATGATACAACTACATGAGGCAGCCAAGGCAAATATGGCTGCGGCTCAATCTTCAAAAGTCGCCATAGATATTAAACAAAAGCAATTTGAGGCCAGTCAGGCCAGCGTTGAGTCTCTGCGGGCAAAACTGGCCGAATTACAGGCCAATCAAAAAGAACTGCAAGTGCAGTCGCCTGTTGACGGAACTGTTATCACAAGGCCTGTCGAAGTCGGACAGGTTGTAAATGCTGTTTCCCCGCTCTTCTTAATTATTGACCTTAGAAACATTTATATGAAAATTTATGTCCCGGAGCAGCAGATAGGCAAGGTTCATCTGGGCAGTGAAGCTCGTATTTATGTTGATGCGTATCCCGACAGACACTTTAATGGCAAGGTAACTAAAATTTCTGACCAGGCACAATTTACGCCAAAGAATGTTGAAACGAAAGAAGAACGGGTCAAACTAGTGTTCGCGGTCGAAGTAACTGTCGAGAACCCAGAGGGCATGCTGAAGCCAGGTATGCCGGGAGATGTGGTTCTGCGGTGGAAAGAGGATTTGCCATGGATGAAGTTAAAATAGAAGACGCAAATCAACTGCAAACGCAGGAACCAATTATTTCAGTTGCCAATGTCTCGAAAGTATTCAAGGGCAAGGCACCGGTAACAGCTGTTAATGATGTATCTTTTGATATTATGCCGGGAGAAATTTTTGGATTGATAGGCCCGGATGGATCCGGCAAAACAAGCATGATTCAAATGATGACCGGAGTAGCTGATGCCACAGAGGGCACAATAAGGGTTGCGGGGTTTGACCCGCAAACGCAGTCAGATGAGATTAAAGATATTATCGGCTATATGCCGCAGGGTATAGGCTTGAATTTATATGAAAGCTTGTCTGTTGAAGAGAACATTAATTTTTTCCGGGATTTACGCCAGATTCCTACGGATATCTTTACTGAAAACAGTAAAAAGATGTTGCATATGACCCGCTTGGAGCCTTTTTTAAGCAGACAGGCGAGAAATTTATCGGGGGGGATGCGGCAGAAGCTTTCTTTGATTTGTACGCTTGTCCACTTGCCGAATATTATCTTTCTTGATGAGCCGACAACGGGCGTTGACCCCAGATCGCGCCAGGAGTTTTGGCAGATAATCGTTGATTTAGTTGAGGTACGTCACGTAACCGTAATAATGAGCACCTCTTATATGGACGAAGCTTCTCGCTGCCATCGTGTGGCTTTGATGCATGAAGGTAAGATAATTGTACAGGGAGCACCGGCTGCTTTAAAGACAAGGCTGGAAGGGCAAATGGTGAGATGCCTGGCTGAGCCCCAGTATAAGGCCTTGACTCTTTTGCAGAAGTTTGATGGGGTTGCTGATTCACAACTGCTTGGAAAACGCATCAGTATGAGATTGTTAAGAGAAAAGAGCGAAGTAAAAAGTTATTTGGTAGGCGCAGGTGTTTCCTGTTGCGAGATAGAGGAAGTCAGGACCTCGTTAGATGACGTTTTCGTGCAGATGACGGGGCAAAAAAAGGATGGAGCCTCTATGTCTTTCGTTGGGGGAGTGGTTCCAAACCGTCAAAGCGTTGTTAACTGTCAAAATGTTACTATTAAGTTTGGAGATTTTAAGGCGGTAAACGACATAACTTGTGAGATTTACAGCGGCGAAGTTTTTGGTTTGCTTGGCCCAAATGGAGCAGGGAAAACCACTTTGATCAAGAGCATGTGTGGTTTGCTGCCCCCAACTTTTGGAAAAATCAGCACCGCTGGGTTTGATGTTTTCGGGCAACGACAGGAAGTGTGGAATAGGATTGGGTACATGTCGCAAAGGTTTTCCCTCTATCGTGATTTAACTGTGAGGGAGAACATAAATTTATATAAAGGACTCTACAATGTCAGTAATATGAGCGATGACAGACTTTTGGAAACATTCGGCCTGGCGACTTTAACTAATCGCCCGGCTGGCAAACTACCATTGGGTATCAGGCAAAGATTGTCCTTGATTTGTGCTATCTTGCATGAACCGCCTGTTGTTTTTCTTGATGAGCCAACCTCCGGCGTTGATCCGGTAGCGCGACGTGAATTCTGGAATATTATCTATCAATTGGCGCGCGAACTAGGAAAAACAGTTCTTGTTTCAACCCACTACATGGATGAGGCAGAGCGCTGTGACAGACTCATTTTGATGGACCAGGGGGGGCTTGTGGCTCTTGATAGTCCCGATAATCTCGAGCATAAGGCCACCATGGCCTTTGGGCAATTGTTGATTATTACCACCCCGGAACCGAAAAAAACTTATTTCATGGTTAAAAATATGTTCCCGGGAGCGACTATGTACGGCCAGGATATTCATCTGAGATCGCTGACACCGGAAAGACACATGGCACAGCTGCAAGAGGCATTTGCGCGTGAAGGACTGGATAATGCTTCAGTTATAACCAGCCATTTATCCATGGAAGAAACCTTTATGGATCTCATAAGCAATGGGAACGAGGAGGTGCAGCATGTTTAAGCGAATAATTGCCATCATTGGTAAGGAAACGCGTGAACTCTTGCGTGACCCTCTTTATTTAGGACTGGCTCTTGTCGTTCCTATGATGATTATCATTATCATGGGTGAAGGCATGACGCTTGACGTTAAAAATATTCCCGTGGCCTTTTATGACCGCGACCGCTCGGCTGCCAGTCGCGAGTATGTCAGTTCTTTCACCAATTCCGAATATTTTACTCTATTCGGCATGCTTGACAGGGAGGGACAGGCAGAAGAGCTGATGGCACAAGGAAAGATTCGTTTGTGTATTGAAATCCCGGAGGATTTTTCAGAAAAACTTGCTGGCAACAAACCCGTATCCGTCAGGGTTTCTGTTGACGGTTCCTTCCCGTCTCGCAGCGAAGTTGTTACAGGCTATGTTGGCGCAATCAATCAACAAACAAATAATTTGTTGATTTCGCGCTACAAAAGTTCTTATGGGCAAAATGTTTCGCTGCCCAGCGTCGAACCAATAGCTATTTCCTGGTATAATCCGACCTTGGAAAGCAAAAACTTTCTTGTGCCGGGCCTGATTTCGACAATACTGATGTTTTATCCCTCTTTATTGGCGGCGCTCGTAGTCGTTCGCGAAAAGGAAGTTGGCACAATCTATAATTTATACTGTTCGCCTGTTAAGGGCTGGGAAGTCGTAATTGGTAAGGCGGTTCCTTATATTGTGATTTCTTTCGTCGCCTATTTGTTGATTTTCCTGCTAAGCGTTTTGTTTTTCGAGGTAAGGTTTACAGGGAGTTTTATAGCGCTTACCGTAAGCGCGTTGCTCTTCCTTTTCTGTACCGTAGGTTATGGCTTGCTGATATCAATAATTGCTTCCTCGCAGTTGGCGGCTATGTTCATAACGATTCTGACTACTATGCTGCCATCATTTTTCTATTCGGGGTTTCTATCACCAATTACAAGTCAATCGACGTTAGGGCAGTTTGTCAGTATTTTCTTGCCTTCTACTTATTTTATGTACATAGTGCGAGGAATTTACTTAAAAGGGGCCTCCTTTTCCATTATTTGGCCGGACCTGGTAGCTTTATTAATCTACGCTGTCATCCTGTACTTTTTGGCGATAGTTTCCTTTCGAAAGAAGGTTAGCTAGATGTGGAATAGATTGCTGGCTTTGCTCAAAAAAGAATTTATCCAGATGTGGCGGGATAAGATGCTCTTGTTTATTCTGATCTGGTCTTTTACCGTCTCGCCATTTATTGCCTCAAATGGTATGTCTATGGAAATCAATCATCACCCCTATGTGGTTTATGATCAGTCGCAATCTCAGAGCAGCCGCGAACTCTTAAGCCGTTTTCAGGAACCATATTTTCGTTTATTAGATGTTGTCTATTCTAATCGGGAGGTTGTCGATTACCTGGACAGCGGCAAGGCGAGTATGGTCATTATCATACCACCGGATTTTGAAAGAAAGATAAGTGCTGACAGCCCCGCCGCTTTTCAGGTTATCAGTGACGGTACCATATCTTTATCTGCAACTGTGGCTGTAATGTATGTGGCTCAGATTTCAGGTAATTATACTTTGGATTTGATCGAACAGAGGGGGTTTGGCACAATTACGAGACAGAGTATTCCGTATGTGAATACTGAGACCAGGACTGAGTACAATCCGAACAGAACCAATGCCTGGTTTTCTGGTCTTGTTGATTTTATCAGTAAAATTACGATGGTATCTCTTTTGCTGACAGCAGCTGCTGTGGTCCGGGAAAAAGAATATGGCACTATAGAACAGTTGATGGTAACTCCTGCCCGCTCCTTTGAGATTTTCCTGTCAAAAATTATCCCGAATATTTTTCTTATTGTACCTCTCTCAGTTGTTGGCCTGGTCGGGGTAATGAAGGGTTTCTATGGCCTGCCGATAGCAGGTAACATATTTCTATTTTATCTGGTCCTGGTGCTTTATATTTTCGTTATGTCAAGCCTGGGCATCCAAATCGCCTTGCTGGCAAAAAATTTACCGCAGGCCATTATGATGATGATGTTTCTTCTCATGCCAATGATATTTTTGTCCGGAACTTTTACACCGACGGAGGCGATGCAGCCGTGGATGCGTTGGACAGGAATGCTGATTCCTATGCATTATTTTGTTGATTTCACCTTTGATGTATTGCTCAAGGGAAATTCATTGTATTACGTCTGGCCCAGTATTTTAGGACTTGTGGTTTTGGGCGCCGCTCTTTTTGTATCATCTTCCATAATATTCTACCGTCAGTTTTCCAAATAAAAAACTTTGGCTAATTGTGCTGAACATCCGTTTTGTCATTAATGCCGAAGAAGTGGTATACTTATAAGGAATATCTTGACGGAGATGAAAAAATGACCCTGGAAAATGACGAAAAAGGTGTAAATCTTAAGAAATGTGTTAATTGGAAAAGAAATTTGATTGTGCTCTGGGCAGGAGTCTTTTTGACTTGCGCAAGTTATACTATGGTTGTTCCGTTCTTACCCTTGTACCTTTTGCAGGAACTCGGTGTTTCTTCTTCATCGGTAAATCTTTGGGCCGGAATTATTTTCTCTGTGACCTTTTTGGGTTCGGCAATCATGGCGCCTTATTGGGGGGCAATGGCCGACAGGGTGGGTCAAAAGAAAATGGCTATTAGAGCAGGCTGCGGATTAGCCCTGTGCTATGCAATGTCTTCTATGGCACAAACTCCGTATCAACTATTAGCAGTAAGAGCCTTTACCGGTTTTATCAGCGGTTTTGTGCCTGCGTCGATGGCACTTTGCTCATCAACTCTTCCGGCTGAAAAACTTGGCTGGGGTATGGGTTGGATGCAGGCCGCGGTAGCTAGCGGCAGCGTCATAGGCCCGCTGATTGGCGGTTATGTAAGTGAATGGTTCAGCATGCGATTTTCTTTTTATGTTGCATCTGCGGCTTTGCTGGGTGCGACAGTTGGCGTCGTTTATTACGTTCAGGATATAGTTAACGATTCAATGAAGGAAAAGGCCAAAAGAAGTATTCTGGCTGATCTGAGACTGGCAGTCAGTAACAAAAAACTTCTTTATATAATGGGCCTTTTCTTTTTGGTACAAGCATGTCTGCTAATTATCCAGCCCCTTTTGACTATTTATGTTAAACAATTAATGGGCAGTATGAATGGTGTGGTCAAGGCTTCCGGCGTAGTGTTCTCGTTGGCAGGCATAGCTGGTATCATAGCGGCACCTTTCTGGGGGAAAACCGGGCAAAAAGTTGGCTTTGCCAAGACGTTATTTTTCGTGATGGTTTGTGCCGGTCTTACTAATTTATGTCAGGTTTTTGTTGATGATATCTGGCAGTTTGGTTTGGTTCAGTTCATTTTTGGACTTTTCCTGGCAGGAGCGGCGCCGAATATTAACGCTGGTATTGTGAAAACGACAGATCCGCTGGTAAGAGGTAAAGCCTTTGGCCTTGTAACGGCAGCGCAACAATCTGGCGGAGTAGTGGGTCCTCTCGTTGGAGGTTTTATGGGAACGTTTTTAGCCACCAAGTATATTTTTGTTTTTACCGGCTTGGTTTTGATTTTGACAGGTATTCACATATATTTGACTAAGGTTAAGGACAAGGAAAACGGAGGTATTTGGTGAACGAATAGGAAAAACTTCTTTGTTTGTTGACATACCTGCCGAATTAATTAATAATTATTGTGCAGGTAGAAAAAATTATAAAGCAGGTGAGTAAAAGTGATTAAAGCATTTAATGGAATTTTACCGGACATTGATAAGAAGGCATGGGCGTCGGAAGATGCTGCCATTGTAGGCGCAGTTAAAATGAAGGAGTTCAGCAGTGTTTGGCACAATTGCACCGTCAGAGGGGATATCAACCGTATAGAAATTGGCAGATATAGCAATGTCCAAGATAACAGCGTGCTGCATGTTTCGGATGAATATGGATGCATCCTTGGGGATTATGTAACTATAGGCCATGCGGCAGTGCTTCATGCATGTACGGTTGAAGATCACTGCTTGATTGGCATGAATGCTACATTGCTGGATGGCGTTGTTATTGGAACCGGCAGCATCGTAGCGGCTGGTGCCGTAGTTACAAAGGGAACCATTATTCCGCCCAACTCTTTGGTAGCCGGAATTCCTGCCAAAGTTTTGAAGACAATGAAAGGTGATCATCTTGACGATATCAATGCACAGGCACTTAAATATAAAAGCTTGTGGACTGAAAGATACAATCTGCTTCCCGACGCCGATGGCGAAAAGTACGACGGACATAAGATTGTTTAAGACTTCGGCAGAGGATAGGTGACTAGACGGATGGGTCGCAAGGATTAAGAGAGTGAAGGGTGAGCTGACTAAATGGCAAAAAAAAGCAATAAGTTCCTGCATAGCAGGAATGGAGAAGGCTATTTCGGACTGGGCAGAGGTATAGATTTCTACGACACTCTTAACAGGGTAGCGATTGTCATCACTCTGATGGCATCAGTGTTAGCAACTGTTTGGAAGAGCTGGCTGGGAGAGGGGTCAGAAGCAAGCGCGTATTTCGGACTGAATGTTGCGGCAACGGTCTTATTTACTTGGCTTATTGCCCAGGAACTTGACCCTGACCACAAACTTGGCGGTATTATTGGCAGCATAATTTCGATAGTCATAGCCTTGGCGATGGGTGTCGGTAATGTTATGGCGCTTTTGTGGCTGCTCTTTATTTTGCGGCTTTTAAACAGAACCTCTGGCTCACAACATAAAATCGGTGATAATGTGTTGATTTTGGTCCTTGCCTATTGGTTGGGAATTGAAGGATATTGGCTCTACCCTATACTTACGGGTTTTGTCTATGTGCTTGAGAGCAGACTTCCTCGTGGCTATTTCCGCAGTCTTTATATGAGTGGCTTTGCTTTTGCACTGGTGGCCTTGGCAAAAATTTCAAAAGATCCGGTTACAATAAGCGTTACATATCTTTACATTATGGCAGTCACGTTTGTTTTATTCCTGCCAGCTATTTCGATGGCAGCTTACACACAATTTAAAGGCGATTATGACGGTACCAGGATTTCACCACGTCGTTTGCAGGCGGCTCAAGGGGCCTTTTTGGTTATTACATTTACAATTGCCTGGTTCCATGGTGATTATCAGGCACTGACCTTAGCTCCGGCTTGGGCTGCTTCAATTGGAGTAGGTGTTGCCCTTTTGGCAACAGCAGTACAAAATGCGCTTTTCAAAAAATGATTATATAAAGGGGCAGTAGTGATGAGTGAGAACAGAAAAATAAGATTTAAAACTAATATGGGAGAATTTGTAGCTGAAATGTTTGAGGATAAAGCTCCAAAAACTACCGAAAACTTTATCTCTCTGGTAGAGAAGAGTTTTTATGACGGTGTAATTTTCCACCGAGTTATTGACGGGTTCATGATTCAGGGGGGAGACCCAACCGGAACCGGCATGGGTGGGCCTGGATATAAAATTGCTGATGAATTCGGCGAAGGACTTTCCCATGATGATGAAGGCTATTTTTCCATGGCTAACGCCGGGCCGAATACCGGCGGCAGCCAATTCTTTATTACCCTTGCTCCGACGCCATGGCTTAACGGCCATCATGCTATTTTTGGACGTGTTGTTGAAGGAATGGATGTTGTCCGTAAAATCGGTGTGACTAAGACTGATTTCCGTGATCGTCCTATTGAAACAGTAACCATGGAAACAGTTGAAGTTGTAAAGTAAATTGTCTTCGTACGTATATGTTTTAAGGTGTGGGGATGGTTCGCTTTATACCGGTTGGACCAACAATCTGGAACAACGCCTTGCGGCTCACAAAAATGGCAAAGGTGCAAAGTATACTAAGGGCAGGACTCCGATAGAATTGGTTTATTTTGAAGAATTGCCTGACAAATCGTCGGCCCTTAAAAGGGAAAACGAATTAAAAAAACTTACGAAGAAAGAAAAGGAAGAATTGATACTGTCTGTGCGGTAAAATCAAGCATTTTTTACTGAAAAGTTCTAAGACGGAATTTTTCTCAAAAGTGTAAATAATGTTTTATTTATCTTGTCAAAGTGATGACCTCATGCTATAATGAGTCAGTAGAAAGAAGGCCGACTTGCAGAGAACGCTTTAACACATGTTGCAGCGGGGTTTCATGTAGTTCTTTTTTCGGAAATATTTTTTATTTTTAGGAGGCCAAGAAATATGACTGGCAAAGTAAAATGGTTTAACGCAGAAAAAGGTTATGGTTTCATCGAACGTGAAGATGGTGGCGACGTATTCGTACACTTCTCCGCAATCCAATCCGAAGGTTTCAAAACCCTCGAAGAAGGTCAAAGTGTTGAGTTCGACGTTGTCGAAGGCAACCGCGGTGAACAAGCAGCAAACGTTGTTCGTCTGTAATTATAGAGATTAATTTATTTTAATAATATAACTACTGAACAAATCGAAGGAGCATTTTCCTTGAAAATGCTCCTTCTTTTTTTATATTTAAAATTTATTGGTATATTAATCAAAAGGCGAGGTTTTGTTACCTTTGGCAAAGAAACCTACTGCTGCCGGTACTACATATGTTACAATAAAAACTAAGCCTATGGTGTTTTCTACGGCTTCGGAGAAGTCAAGGTAACTGTTGGTTTTTATTAATAACCAGGCTAAAAGCATAAACAACAATATACGCAATATAATATTGCTCGGTTTAAAAAAGAGCATAACCCTGCGATAAATCTTAGTAATGAGAAATAGTCCGAATAATAGGTAGCCAATTGACCCAAAAGTATCAAACAAAATAAACACCCCCTTTTTTACTCAATGTAATTTTAATATTTTTTTTGAGAAAACTCAACGAGAAGAAGTGTTCCCGAAATGGTTTTTCACTTTTGTATAATGGGGTATTGAGGAGGGTATTGCCATGAAAAGGTACCTTGCACTTTTATTAACAGTATTTTTGCTTTTCTCCTTTGCGCTGGGGGCAGCCGCCAAAGAAAAGCAATATAATAATATGGATTACCAGCAAGCGCTTCAAGGCTACAAGGAGTCTCGCCTGGTTTCCTTGGCAGCGGCTACTTGTGCCGGAACTTACGCTCCTAATGGAGCTGCGTCGGAATATTCCTATCTGGGTGAATATGGTTTTATCATACGACCGTATACAGTTAATGATGGCAAGCGCGAGGCGAATTTTATACTTGCCTATAATAGCCGGATTGAGGCAGGGAAAAAAATATTCATTCTAGCCTTCAGAGGCAGCGCAAACAAGAAAGATTGGGAAGTAAACTTTGAAACTGCCAAAGTGGCTTATGGCGGCAGCAATCCAGAAGAATTTTCTTTAATGGCGCAAGAAACGGATGATGCGTCGATACCTGCTGTACATAAGGGCTTTAATGAATATGTCAATGCGGCTTTCAGTCTGGAACCGGATTTGGATAATGACGGGATTGTTGATGATCTTTTAACTTTGCTGAAAAACGACCCAGATGCAGTGTTGCTTTTGACGGGACATAGTTTGGGCGGAGCTGCTGCAACTTTGTTTGCCGAGCGGCTTGTCAGCATGGGCATACCTAAGGAAAAAGTTCCGGTTATTACTTTCGGGGCGCCGGCAGTGGGTAACAAAGCTTTTGCTGAAGCATACGGCGACAAGATTGATTTATTACGCATTAAGACATCTTATGACCCTGTTCCGGGTGGATTGCAGACATTATTTGGCGGTTTTAAACAGTTCGGCAGGGAAAAAATATTTGATCTCTCAGGTCGTTTTGCAGATTATCAACACCCGGTTTCCTATTATTTTGATTTAGCGGTCAAGAACTATTACGAGGCTTGTGACAGGGCTATCGCAACCGGGGTTTTAAAAGCGGAACCTCTGGAAAAAATAACCGGAAAAGAGCCGTTGGTTGCCGTCTTAGTGGGTGCGACGAAAAACATACAATATCGTCCCTTCACGCCTAATATAAAGAGATTTATACTGGATGAGTATCGTGCCGTTTTACCCAACTATATTATTTTGGACAAAAACGCAGATCTCCATTCTACCGAGAAATACAATCTGGAAGAAATTTTAGAAGATACCAAAGCAGTTGGTGCTGATTACGTCTTAATCCTTGAGATCGACAGCAAGCGTCTGGCACAAGAAGATAGATGGTACATTGCGATGAACCAAGCTATGTTTGAAAATGATGGCAGGCTTATTTCTTTAAGCAGTTATGGCCGTCTTATTACCTACGACCAAGGCGTTATGCAGTGTACAATTTCTAATTTGGAACAGTGCCGCAGCGATTTGAAAGAAAAATTCGCCTGGATACATACAAGAATTGGGCAGAAACAAGGTGCAAACATTGAAAATAATTGATGCTCATATGCATTTTTATGAAGTAGAAGGCTTTTATGAGGCTGCGAGAGGGGCTGGTCACGAGAACACGGCTGAACATTATTTGCGTGCCTGTGAAGAAAATGGCGTTGTATTTTCTATTGCCATGGGCAATGCCGAGGGCGAAGAAGCCGTTTTTGGCGGTAGTACTCCGAGGGTTCCGAATTTGTCAGGAAGTTTTGATTATGAAAATTATAATCAACCGGCGACGATTGGTTATTGCTGTGGCGTTAAGAGTGACGAACTTACGCTTACGAACGCAGAAAAGACTGTGTTAGAGTTCGAACGGTATCTTAAGACACCTCAATGCGTCGGCATTAAATTATATCCCGGTTATCGTCATGTTTATGTTAATGATAGAGTTCATTATCCTCTGTTTGAGTTGGCACGAAAAAATGATCTCCCGGTGGTTATTCATACGGGAGACACTTCCAACCCAACGGCTATTTTGAAGTATGCCCATCCGCTTACTGTAGATGAGGTGGCGGTCCAATTTCCTGATGTGCGTTTTGTTATTGCACATTGTGGCAATCCATGGATAGTTGACGCAGTGGAAGTTGCTTCGAAGAATGAAAATGTCTATTTGGAGTTATCGGGCATGGTGGCAGGTAATTTTGAGTCAGCCAATTTTTATGCTAAACATAAAGGCTTTTTCGATCACCTAAGGATGTGGCTTGATTATCTGGACAGGTATGACAAGGTGCTTTATGGCAGCGACTGGCCCTTGGTCAATATTAAAAGTTATATAAATTTAATCAAGAACGTTATCCCTGAAGAGCATCATCAAGCAGTGTTTTATGATAATGCTTTAAAGGTATTCCCGAAAATTAAAGAGCTGCTATGAAAAAAACAGGCACTGAAAAGTGCCTGTTTTTTTATATAACTTTTGTAGTCCAGTCTTCAATATTCATAACTGAAGTTATCCAGTCTTCATAAAATTCCGGCTCATGGGAAACCAGAAGAATACTGCCTTTGAATTCCTTCAGAGCTTTCTTTAATTCTTCCTTAGCTTCAACGTCGAGATGATTAGTCGGTTCGTCGAGCACCAGCCAGTTGACTTCTTTTAACATTAACTTGCAGAGTCGAACCTTGGCGGCTTCGCCACCGGAAAGGACGAAAACCTTGCTGGTGATGTGCTCATTGGTCAAACCGCAGGCCGCTAGCGCGGCACGAATTTCATAGTTCGTCATGCCAGGATATTCTGCCCAAACTTCCTCCAAGGCGGTGTTTTCATTTTTGGTACGTTCTTCTTGTTCAAAATAACCGGGAACCAAAAAGTCGCCGAGTTCTACTTTGCCTGAAATAGGTTGTATCTGACCGAGGATTGTTTTCAAAAGCGTTGTTTTGCCAAGACCGTTGACACCTTTAATGGCAATCTTCTGTCCACGTTCCAAAGAAAAAGAAACAGGTCTGGTCAGAGGCACGTCGTAACCAAGAACAAGGTCCTTGGCTTCGACAATGAAGCGGCTTGGTGTGCGTGCTTCTTTGAACCTAAAGGTAGGTTTGATTTTTTCGCGAGGTTTTTCAATCATTTCCATTTTGTCTAATTTTTTTTGGCGGCTTTTTGCGCGACCAGTTGTTGAAATTCTGGCCTTATTGCGTGCAATAAAGTCCTCCAACTGTGCCACCTCTTGTTGTTGGCGCTCGTAGGCGCTGTTTTGCTGAGACTTATAAATAGCCGATAATTCCAGAAATTTATCATAGTCGCCGGTATACCGGGTCAAGGCACAATTTTCCAAATGATAAATGACATTGACAACCTTATTGAGGAAAACAGTGTCGTGCGAAATCAGAATGAAGCTATTTTCGTAGTTTTGCAAGAATTTGGTCAGCCATTCGATGTGTTCCTCATCAAGGTAGTTGGTTGGCTCATCAAGAAGAAGGATTGATGAATCTTGCAAAAGAAGTTTTGTAAGAAGTACCTTGCTGCGCTGGCCGCCCGAGAGATCCGCAACATCGCGGTCCAGACCAATATCACCCAGCCCCAGGCCATTGGCAACTTCTTCAATTTTGGCGTCAAGGGAATAGAAACCGCTGTGTTCTAATTCCGATTGAAT
This sequence comes from Negativicutes bacterium, assembly GCA_009930275.1. The sequence continues at coordinate 23,714 of RZYP01000004.1, read as the reverse complement.
TTCTCCCACGGTAGTCATCATTTTATCCAATTTATCAGGATCTGCATCGGCCATTTGGTCATAAAGCTCTAGCATTTGCTGCTCCGCGGCATACATTTTATCAAAAGCCGTACGCAGCACTTCGCGGATAGTTATACCTGCCTGCAGAGTGCTCTGTTGGTCAAGATAGCCCACGGTTACGCGACCTGGCCACTCGACTTTGCCCTCATCAGGTAAGAGGTGGCCTGTTACAATATTTAAAAATGTTGACTTGCCCTCACCATTAGCGCCGACAAGACCAACATGCTCGCCCCGAAGCAATTTAAAGGAAACATCCTCCAGAATTTGGCGACCGCCGAAGGAGTGTGATACATTAGTGACATTCAAGTAGCTCATTTCTTACCTCTTTCAAATATTAATCTTTTCAATTTTAACTTAGGAAGCAACTTTTTGTCAAAGATAATAATTAAATAAAGGATATTTCTTTTCTTCGTCGAAGTAAATGACCTATAACTCTGGAAAGGAGGTACATTCCATGATTTTTACTGATTTAGCCAGAATCAATGACTTGTTACCTTATGTGTCCTTGCGAATTGGAAAAGCTTTGGCTTATCTAAGGGATACGGACTTCGATGGTTTGCCTGATGGCGAATACGAGGTAGAGGGACGAAATATTTTTGCCCGTGTCAATACGTACGAGACGGAACCCAGAGAAGACAAAAAACCAGAGTCACATGTTAAATACATAGATGTTCAATTTTTGCTTTCCGGAACAGAGTGTATTGGCTTTTGCCCTATTACCAAAGAACACAAGGTAGTGGAGGATTATGCGAAGAAACAAGACCTGCTTTTTTATGATAAAGCTGATAATGAAAACTTTGTTCATATGCGTTCGGGAGATATAGCAGTTTTTTTTCCGTGGGAAATCCATCGCCCCGGTTGTAATTCCGGCAGCGAAGCAGCCAAGGTTAAGAAGGTAGTAGTCAAGGTAAAAAACGGTGGCTGATATTTTTCAAAAAAGTGTTGACAAGAGTATCTGATACCCGTATAATATCACTTGTGACATTACGAGTCACAAACATTCCTCGATAGCTCAATCGGTAGAGCACTCGGCTGTTAACCGAGTTGTTGTAGGTTCGAGTCCTACTCGAGGAGCCAATGGCCGGTTGGTCAAGCGGTTAAGACACCGCCCTTTCACGGCGGTATCGGGGGTTCGATTCCCCCACCGGTCACCAAATCCGGGCGATTAGCTCAGCTGGGAGAGCGCCTGCCTTACAAGCAGGATGTCGGCGGTTCGATCCCGTCATCGCCCACCACTAAATCAAGCACTTCGATTATGAGGTGCTTTTTTAATTGCTAAGTTAGTTTAACAAGTTTTAAAATTTCTTTTTCGTACTTGACTTAGAACCTGTTAAACTATATAATATATTTTGTGATTCGGGGCGTGGCTCAGTTTGGTAGAGCACCTCGCTTGGGACGAGGGGGTCGCAGGTTCAAATCCTGCCGCTCCGACCAAATCATATTGCGGGTGTAGCTCAATGGTAGAGCCCTAGCCTTCCAAGCTAGTCGCGTGGGTCCGATTCCCATCACCCGCTCCATTCTTTTTTATTTACATACGGCCCTGTAGCTCAGCTGGATAGAGCAACGGCCTTCTAAGCCGTGTGTCGAGCGTTCGAGTCGCCCCAGGGTCACCATTTTGGCCTATCAACCGCAGTCAAGGACTGCGGTTTTTTTGTTTTTCCAAAAACAAGAAAAAACAATTTAATAATTGAAATATTCAGAATTATGATTTATACTTTTACTGGTAAGTGGTAAAAATATAGGAGGTGGTGGCTGGCAAACCAGTGTTTAAAACATTGACCTTAGATATCAGCAAAAGGAAGTAATCAAAAAACATCAAAAAGAAAGGGAGATACGAAAAAATGATAAAAGCATACGAAGAAAACGGAAGATTTTTCTTTGATGATGGCTGGAAGAAAATTGAAACAACAGAATTGATTGACTGTGACCTTGTTGTTCACGATGATTATATGGGGTATATTTACAAGAGCAGAAGTCTTTTCGATTACGAAAAAGACCGGTTTTAAACTATTACACCGTAATACACATGGTATTTTCCTTCAGATTACGTTTCCCTAATTTAAACCTGGGATAAATAGATGCCGTGCGCATTAGGACGCAATATTGGGTGTGCTAAGGCTATTGAGCTTTGAATTGTATTTTTGCAATTATTCCTAGTTTAATGAAAAGGGAAAAAATGGTCACAAACAAATCACAATATTCTGATAATATATCTTGATTTTTTAGTGCCTGCCATATATAATGAAAGCACAAAAAGGATATTTCATAAAAAGATTTATGGAGTTTTCCTCATAGAAGACGACAACACCTGACGGGCGGTTAGCTGGCGATGCGGTAAGTCCAAAAGTACCAAAGTGTGGCCATAAAGGCCACCAAGGGAAGTAGGCAAGTCCGCGATTGTCTGTAAGCACCTTCCAGAAGGGTTGTCGGTGTAGTGGCAACACTAAGTACTTTGAAACAGTCTCACGACTGCGACAAGGGAACTGAAGTCCGCGAACAACCGGCAGCACCTAAAGGAAAGGGCTAAGGTAATTTATAAACCAAAGGTACTTTGAAGCGTTCATATGGTCGTGGATGGGGAATGGTGGTTTATAATCGGAGCAACACGTAGCTAAGGGTGTCGGTGATATGGCAACCCGGGTACCCTAGGTACCTCAGTACAATCTTACGACTGGACGAGGGAAGTGGGAGTCTGAATAGACGAGCCATATCAAAAAAGAGCAGGATCTGTCGACCCTGCTCTTGATTATTTATAGGGAAAATATAAAAAACGGGATATGCATTTGTTTGTGCATATCCCGTTTTTTTCATTAAGTTAATTATTCGAGCGTACAAATGGAGCAAGGACGTTTGATAAGAAGAGTTGCCGTTTCCATTACCCTGAAGATATGGTTCATTTTTTCAGCACCAAGATAACCAACTGCAAAATCTTGACCTATTGCTAAACCAAGGTTTTGTGAACCGACTTCGATTACAATAGCTTTCTCGCCGGCAATTAGATTTGAACAGAAAACACCGGCGCTTGCTAGCGAGCTGATTTGATCAATTTCAAGAAGACCGGTGTCCCCATAAGCGCGTATTAATTTACCGTATTGTGCAGGGCTTATGACAATGGCATAAGGTCCATAATGTCCCAGCCCGGCAAGTGCACCGATTGCTTTTACTATGTCGGCAAGACCAATGCCCGGCTTGTCCCAATTGCCAACTTTTATTACAGTTCTGCCCGCTGCATTAAGTAATCCTTCGATTCCCAGGTCTTTATTGCCGTTAAATATCAGTTCATCCTCTTGCATAGCTACGGAAACGGCTGCCATGGCAGCTGCACTAACGTCGACCGGCATGCCGGTTTTATGATCTGTTTCTATGTCTCTCCAAGAAATTTTGAAGTCGGAATAAATAAGAGGTAATGGAACTGTTTTGCGCGAACTTGCTGTAATAATCGGGTTTTCTCCTTCACCCGTCATATCAACGTTGGCAACGCTACTTCCAGTATATACCGCAAATGGAACATCATATGTACCAGCGCCCAAAGGGCCGATAAGACTGACAACCCGGCGACCGGTCAAGATATTGCGTGCTGAAGTGATTACAGCTTCGTCAACTTTTGCCCATTCCTCATTTGTCAAAGGAGCGGATTCGCGGTCTAGATAATCCATATAAAAACCTCCCTTTTGTCAATAAATTATTATATTATTTTTCGTCAATCAAGCTTCCTACGGTAAAAGCGGGTTTTTGATTTTCCGCTTTTTCGGTGGGTGCTCCTGCAGACAGGGATTCTTTTAATTCTTCTACTTCTTCTTCGCCTTGTTTGTAAAAAGACTCTTCATCAGGAGCTAATGTTTTTAATAAGGTAAGAAATTCTCCGGCATGGACTTTTTCTTCATCGGCAATGTCATTGAGAACAATCTGGGCCAGCTTGTTATCGGTAGATTCTGCTAATTGGACATAAAGCTGAACCGCTTCGTATTCGGCGGCCACCAGAAAACGGATGGCACGAACCAATTCCGAATGTGTCATTTTTCGATCAGCAGCAAGTCCTTCAAATGGATTTCCAAAACTAGGCATAAGTAATTCCTCCCTTAAAAAGATATTTTTATTATTAGTGAAAAGCTTTGATAGCAAGAATTGAATATTACAAAAATTTGATTGATTATTAGCTTATATTTAGTACAATTTCATTATACAACAATCTTGACATTTTTGCATATTATTGTCGGTTATTTGTATTATACAAACGTTTTTGAGGTAAAAATGTAAACTTTTCTCGCAAATTTTGTTCAAGATTAATCAAAAGCAGGAGAATATAGCTGCTTACAGAATTATAGGGAGGAAGAGATGTCATTAGCGCGATATTATTTAATAACAAAAAAGGGGTAATTTTATGAAAAAAGTGATAGTAGTATTTTTGACCTTATTTTTTGTTATAACTAACAATGTAATGGCTAACTCCGTTGTTAAAATTGATGAACTTTATATGACTATCATTATGCCTCCTGATTACACCTTTTTCACAAGGGATATGGCAGATAGTTCGGAAGCAATGAAGGCATTGAAAACTGATAAAAGAGAATTTAACTTTATGATGATGGAAAAGGAAAGTTATCTCATTGCCTTGGATTCAAAGAGAACACTTGAATTTACCGTAGGAACTGAGAAGAGCAATGACAAACTGGCAAAGACAATTCAGGACCTAAACCTTTTTGAGAACCGGCAAATAGAAAATAAGATGCCCGAATTGCTTGAGGCTCTGCGGAATGCCGGGAAAAATCCAATTAACAATTATATTTATACAGTAAACAAAGCAAAATACATCGTTATTGATTACTGGCGTAAAGATAAAGAGGGTACTAAGGTATATTCAAGGAATTACAACACAGTCAAGAATGGTAAAATGGTGGTAATCTCTTTTATGAGGCGTGACGGGAAAGAAATTACCAAGGAAGATGCGGACAGCTTTAAGATTATCGTCGACAACATTGTCTTTGAAGAAAAATTAACAAAGAGAAAACAAGCTTATACAGGAAGAATGCTGATGTTATTGGGCGTTGGTCTGATTGCTTTTATTTCCGCCTTTATATTTATTATAAAGAGGCTAAAATCAGTCGGCAGAAATTAATCTTCGGCATAAATCTTTTTGCGAGATGAAAAAAGGCGATGAAAAAGCAACTTCAAAATAAAGAGAATTTTCTGCATAATAAAGGGTATGAAAGGAAGGTTGTCGAAAATACCTTATAAATTAAGTAGTGCTTGCTTGTAGGCGAAAAATGAGGCTTTGAACAGTGGAGCACGGAAGGAAGGTGCTTTTATGGCATTCGATTTCAGTCAATTGCTAATTATGGTCTTTATTATGATGACGGTCTGGCCAATGATGAAGAAGAAGGCTCTTGAACGTTCGCGCTACAGTTTCCTGAGGAGTTTGGAAAAAAGCCGCGGCACGCGCTTTATTACCTTGATACACAGACAGGAAGCGATAAATCTGTTTGGTTTGCCCATTAGTCGATATATAGATATCGAAGATTCTGAGCAGGTTCTGCGCGCAATTCGTTTTACGCCGGATGATATGCCGATAGACATAATTTTGCATACTCCGGGCGGTCTGCTTTTGGCAACGGAGCAAATTGCGAATGCCTTGCTTCGTCATCCCGCAAAAGTAACAGTATTCGTACCCCATTATGCAATGAGCGGTGGGACTATGATAGCTTTGGCGGCTAACGAAATCGTCATGGATGAAAACGCCGTTCTCGGTCCTGTTGATCCACAGATTGGGCAGTTTCCAGCAGTTTCAATCCTTAGCGCTGTGGCGAAGAAGAACATAAACAGAGTCGACGACAATACTTTGATTATGGCAGACATATCTGAGAAAGCCATCAAACAGGTCAAAGCCTCGATTAACCGCTTGATGGAAGGCAAGTTTGCCCCGGAACGTGTTGAAGAAATGGCATGTGCTTTAAGCACCTGGAAGTGGACACATGATTATCCGATATCCTCTGATGAATTGAAACAAATGGGCCTTGCTGTTAATAACGATATTCCAGATATGATTTACGAACTTATGGAATTATATCCACAACCGGTACAAAGAATGCCATCCGTACAGTACATACCATTCCCTTATGAAAAAAAGGATCCTAAAAAGACACAATAATAGATATTGTATCCAATATTAAAAGAACTTTGAGGAGTCACAGAAAAAACATAAAATTCTGACAATACATCTTGTTCTTTTTTCTCTATTTTTATATAATATAACTGCAAACGGGGCATATGCTAATAGCCAAGGCTTTAAGCAAAGTTTTGACTATTTTGAGCAAGAAATTATTGCGACAAATCCTAACGGGAGGCTTGCCTCTGGCTTGGCTGTCAAAGTAACTAAGATGCAGCCTTAACGGGTTGATACGAGCGAAATGATGGTTTACAGCCTCTTGACAATGCTTCCCGGAAGGGTGTCGATGGATGCGGTGACACAAGTACCTTTAACCGTCCGCAAGGAAGGTTAGAGGGAAGAGGGCGTCCGCTTGGACGAGCCGCACCAGAAAAGGGCGGGACCCCGGTGGTCCTGTCCTTGATTTTATATGTTGCCGAACTTAAGGCGGATTTTTCACATTAAGCGATTTTCAAAAAATATTAAAGGAGGTAATGTTATGTTTGAACTTCAACCTTTCAGAAAGGGAGCCGTTTCAAAAAAAGATTTTTTCACTAATTTTTTTGACAACATTTTCGATGAGGATTTTAGTCCAGCCGGAGTTTTCGGCTCATCCTTTAAAGTAGATGTGCGCGAAAACGAAAAAAATTACACTGTGGATGCTGATTTGCCGGGCTTCAAAAAAGAAGACGTCGATGTTTCTTACAAAGACAATTACCTGACGATTAAAGCGAAACGGGAAGAAGAAAAGAAAGAGGAAAAGGAAAACTATATTCGTCAGGAACGCAGCTGTGGAGAAGTTATGCGGCGCTTCTATGTAGAAGATGTGGACGAGGACAGTATAGATGCTGAATTCGCGAACGGAGTTCTGAAGATAGTTTTGCCGAAGAAAGAAAAAGTCGTCGCAGAGAAAAAAGTGATCAGCATTAAATAATAGGTTTTACAGAATACTTCTTTAAAATCTACATGTTTAAAGGGGTCAAGAGCTTTAAGATTTACAATGAAGCTTGCGGTCCCTTTTTCTATTTCTGATTTACAATATAGGAAAACTGTGGGTTTCTTGACCCATTGAGTGTAAATTAGTATAATATATGTGTACTTCGCTAAAAAACGATAGGAAGTGGGATAACGAACAAAGCGCCGAATTTCATATTTTGAAAACGGGGGAACCATTTTCGGGGTGAATCCTTTACAGGAGGGGCAATTTCTTCTTTCAGCCCTAATCCGTCAGCTAACTTCGTAGGCGTAGAGAAAGAGGAGGAATATAATGAAAAAAATAAGAGTAGGCCTTTTGGGCTTCGGCAAAACAGGAAAACTTGTCGCTGATGAGTTTTTAAAAGACGAAGCTTTTTCTTTGTCCTGGGTAATGCGCAGGAGTGCCACTGATCGGCACAAATACGCCAGTAGGTTGCTGGGGCATGAATTTGATGCGGGGAAAATAATTACCGAGGAAGACCTTGATGAGAATTTTTGCACGGTAAATCCCGTTGACGTTCTGATAGATTTTTCGTCTTCCAGTAATGTAAACTTGTATTCAAGAGTAGCTGCGAAGGGGACTCCTATTGTGTCAGCAATTTCCAATTATGAACCTGAGGACATGTTGGTGCTTGAATCTTTCGCGAAAACAGCGCCTGTAATGTATTCTCCTAATATTACGCTGGGAATTAATGTTTTGATGGTCGCAGCGCAAATTTTGCAAAAAATAACACCTCATGCAGATATCGAAATAGTTGAAGAACATTTTAGAGATAAACCTGAGATATCGGGTACGGCTAAAAAAATTGCCAGAGTGCTGAATCTTTCAGATGAAAAACACATTAACTCAATTCGTGTAGGAGGCATTGTAGGTAGGCATGAAATAATTTTCGGACTACCGAACCAGACAATAAGATTATCTCACGAAAGTATAAGCAGAGCTGCTTTTGGTCAGGGTGCTATTTTTGCTGCTAAGGCTTTGCTTGGTCAACCGGCGGGAATGTATACGATGGAAACAATTATTGCGGAAATGTTTAGACAAAACATTCCGGTCTATTAAAAAAGACTAAAACGAAGATTTGTTTACACTTAGCGAAATAAAAACTTTTTGTTTTAAAAGTGTTGACAGTGTTCGGCGAAGGTGTTAGACTGATATTAACTTAATAATACCTAAACAAACCGTTGAGGTGGAGATAACGCCGAAAAATGCGCTCACAGAGAGTCCGGGGCAGCTGGGAACCGGATAGAAATGCAGTTCGACAAATGGACCACCGAGGGTGCGGTCAAATCGATTAAAATCGAAAGTATTCCGCAACGCAGCATCTGCGTTATTGATGAGGAATGTGTTGGCATTCTGCGAAGAGTATGGGAATAATCCCGTAAAACAAGGTGGTACCGCAGGTTTATACACCTGTCCTTGCATGAGGACAGGTGTTTTTTATTTAAACCGACGCTTATATTTTAGGCGGTTGCGCTGCTCAAATTGCTAAATGCCAAGACGTGCTTATGCAATTTGAACAGCGTAACCGTCTATTTTCATATATTGGGAGGAGGAAACAAAGTGTTAAATTTATCAATTGATGAAATTAAAAAATATGAAAAAAATTACACTGCTGTGCCGGTGTGCGCGGAAGTCTTCGCAGACATGATGACGCCCATCAGCTTTCTGAATTCGGTGCGGGAAAGCAGCAATAACTATTTTCTACTGGAAAGCGTGGAGGGCGGAGAGAAGTGGGGACGATATTCCTTTATCGGTTACGATCCCATAGTCCGCATTGCCGCCAGAAATAACGCGATGGAAGTTAAAAATACTGCGGCAGTGAAGTTCACAAGCGATAACCCGGTTGACTGCCTGCGTGAAGTTCTGAGAGATTACAAGGTGCCGCAAATTAGAAATATACCGCCTTTCAGCGGAGGATTTGTAGGCTATTTCTCTTACGAGTTCTTCAAATACTGCGAGCGTGATTTCAAATTTGATTCTAAGAAAGAAACAAGGTTTCCTGATTTTGACCTGATGCTGTTTGATAAGGTCATTGCTTTTGACCACTTGAAGCAGAAGATATTTATCATTGTCAATGTCAAGACGGACCATCTGGAAGTAAACTATAGAAAGGCCGAAAGGGAGATAGAACAAATTAAGCAGATGTTGAAGAAAGCAAGCACTTATCCTGAATTCGTTCCTGCTAAATTAGGGAATATGGTTCCTAACATAAGCAAAGAAGACTATATGGCGATGGTGGAAAAAGGCAAAGAATACATTAAGGCCGGCGACATCTTCCAAGTTGTTTTAAGCCAGCGTTTCACCGCCGAATACGATCAAAGCCTGTTTAATATTTACCGCATTCTGCGTACAACAAATCCCTCACAATATATGGTTCTTATCAAAAATGATGATATTGAGATAGCCGGCAGCTCGCCGGAGACACTGGTCAAAATCGCAGGCAAAGAGATAACCACTATGCCGATTGCGGGGACAAGACCAAGGGGAGCTGACGAAGGCGAAGACCTGAGACTTGAAGAAGAATTGCTCGCGGACGAAAAGGAAATAGCCGAACACAACATGCTGGTTGATTTGGGACGCAATGATGTGGGACGCGTCAGCAAGTTCGGTACGGTAAAAGTTCTGGATTACAAAAAAGTCAGCCGCTTCTCACACGTCATGCACATTACCACCAGGGTCACGGGTGAGATGCAAGAAGACAAGGATAACCTGGATGCTCTTTGCTCCATCTTCCCTGCGGGGACGCTTTCCGGCGCGCCTAAGATAAGGGCCTGCGAAATAATAGATGAGCTGGAGCCAACAGCAAGAGGACCTTACGGCGGCGGCATGGGTTACATTGATTTCTCCGGGAATCTAGATGTCTGTATAACAATCCGTACCATAGTCAAGAAAGATGATAAGGTTCATGTACAGGTTGGGGCAGGCATTGTCGCCGATTCTGTACCGGAAAACGAATACCAGGAATGCATGAATAAAGCGGGCGCGGTTTTCCAGGCTTTGAGGGAAACGACCAAGGAAAGATAGGAGGGTGCTAAAATGGTTCTGATTATCGACAATTATGACAGCTTCACTTTTAACCTGTATCAGTTCGTAGGCAGTTTAAACCCCGACGTACTGGTAAGGCGCAACGACAAGATAACGGTTGAAGAAATCGAGGCTCTTAACCCTTCGCATATCATCCTTTCGCCGGGACCGGGCTACCCCAAAGACGCAGGAATTTGCGAAGAAGTTTTGCAAAGCCTAAAGGATAAAATGCCGATTATGGGCGTTTGCCTCGGACATCAGGCCATCGGCGAAGTTTTTGGCGGCAAAGTTGGGCCGGCTCCCCAGTTGGTACACGGCAAGCAAAGCGAAATCAGGATTAAAGGAAAATGCAGATTATTTGAAGGCTTGGGCAAAACTTTCCTGGCTGCGAGATATCACTCGCTGATTGTAGAAAACGAAGGGCTGCCGGAAGAACTAATCGTCGCGGCGGCAACGGACGACGGCGAAATCATGGCAGTCAAACACCGTGACTATGAAGTATACGGAGTGCAGTTTCATCCTGAATCGATTATGACCCCGGACGGCATGCAGATTATAAAAAATTTCTTAAATATAGGAGTTGAGCAATAATGATTGGGAAAGCTATCAGCAAGTTATCAGCAGGACAAGATTTAACAATGCAAGAAACAACGGATGCCATGCGCCAAATTATGAACGGTGATGCGACCAACGCTCAGATAGCGGCTTTCCTAACGGCTATGCACATCAAGGGAGAAACAATTGATGAAATAACAGCTTGCGCGATGGTTTTGCGGGAAAAATGCACCAAGATCGTACCGGACAAGGAAGCACTTGATATAGTTGGTACAGGGGGAGACAAGTCCAACACCTTCAATATTTCCACAACGAGTTCCGTGGTGATTGCGGCAGGTGGGGTGCCGATAGCGAAACACGGCAACCGTTCCATGTCCAGCAAGTGCGGAGCAGCTGACGTTCTGGAAGCGTTAGGAGTCAATATCGGCGTAGAACCGGAAAAAAGCCGGGAAGTGTTGAATGAGGCCGGTATCTGCTTCTTGTTTGCTCAAAAATACCATGCATCGATGCGGTTTGCGGGACCTGTTCGTAAAGAAATCGGCATACCGACAGTTTTCAATTATATCGGACCTTTATCAAATCCCGCGCTGGCAACCATGCAATTGATGGGCGTATATGATGCCAAACTCGTTGAACCTTTGGCAAGGGTCCTGGCCAACCTTGGTCTGAAACGCGGCATGGTAGTTTACGGCAATGGCATTGACGAAGCAACTTTAACAGGGCCGACAACCATCTGCGAATTCAACAACGGCGAACTGAAATCCTATACCATTACGCCGGAAGAAGTAGGCCTCAATCGTTGCGAATTGAAGGACTTGGTCGGCGGGGCAGCCGAGGAGAACGCTGAAATCACCAGGAACATCCTTAACGGCAAAGACCGCGGTCCAAAACGGGACGCAGTGCTTCTAAATGCAGGCTTGTCCCTCTATATCGGCGGCAAAGCAGCCGCAATTACCGAAGGTGTTCAAATGGCGGCGCAATTGATTGACAGCGGAAGGGCCAAAGCCAAGCTTGATGAATTCGTAGCACTGACAAACCAATAAGTGAGGGAAAAACATGATACTGGATACTCTGGCTAAAGAGGCGCGCAGGCGTGTGGACGAACTTAAAAAACAAAAATCATTGGATGTTATAATAAGTGAAGCAGAAGCCCTGCCGAAGGGCGAATTTGCTTTTGAAAAAGCCTTGCGTCAAAAGGATGTCGCTTTCATTACTGAAGTTAAAAAAGCTTCGCCTTCCAAAGGCTTGATTACTAAGGAATTCAATCACGTAAAGATTGCCAAAGAATACGAGGCGGCAGGCGCTGCGGCAATTTCTGTGCTGACTGAGCCTACCTATTTCCTGGGTCGTGATCAATATCTTAAAGAAATAAGGCAGACAGTAAAAATACCGATTATTCGCAAAGATTTCACTGTGGATGAATATCAGATTTACGAAGCAAAGATTTTGGGAGCAGACGCTGTTTTGCTTATCTGCACTTTGCTTGATACGAAAACGATAGAAAGATACCTGGCAATCTGTGACAAGCTTGGCCTATCGGCCTTGGTTGAAGCGCACGACGCCGAAGAAATTGCAAGTGCATTGGTCGCTGGTGCCAGGGTTATAGGAGTTAATAACCGTAATCTCAAGGATTTCAAGGTGGATTTGCAGAACAGCGTTAATTTGCGCGGCTTGGTGCCGAAAGACATTGTCTTTGTTTCGGAAAGCGGCATAAAGACGCCTGAGGACATCGCGGTTTTGCGATCTAATGGCACAGATGCCGTACTCATTGGTGAAACTCTGATGCGCAGCGGCGATATTTCCGGGGAAATAAGAAGATTACGTGGCGAGGCCGGAGAAACATGACTAAAATAAAAATTTGCGGGTTAAGCCGTGAAAAAGACATTGATATAGCGAATGAATTATTGCCGGATTATGTTGGCTTTGTTTTTGCCAAAAGCAAGCGGCAGGTATCTGCGGAAAAGGCTCGGAAGTTAAAGGACCGGTTAAGTCCGCAAATAAAAGCTGTTGGCGTGTTCGTCAATGAAAAACCAGAAACAATCGCGGAAATTGTCAGCAAGGGCATCATCGACCTTGTCCAGCTGCACGGCGACGAGGATGCCGCTTATTGCCGGGACTTGAGAAAGCTGACGGAAGCCCCAATCATCAAAGCCATCAGATTGAAAGATGAAGGCAGCCTTGCCGGCATAGAAGACTTCGATTGTGATTATTATCTTTTCGATACATACAGTGAGCAGGCCTACGGTGGTACGGGAAAGAGTTTTAACCAAGAAATTTTGCTTAACAAAAAAATAGATAAGCCCTATTTTATAGCTGGCGGCATGAATGCGGCGAATGTGGCGGCTGTGATTAATGATATCAGGCCTTATGCGATTGATGTTTCCGGCGGCGTAGAAACAGACGGAGTGAAAGATGAAGCTAAAATTAAAGACTTTATTAACAAGGGAAGGGCAGTGGGAAAAATGAGTAAAGGAAGATATGGTATTCATGGCGGGCAATACTTGCCGGAAACCTTGATGAACGCCGTTTTGGAATTGGAACGAGCCTACGAAAAATATAAAAATGATCCGACATTTTTAGAGGAGTTGCAAGCGCTTTATCGAGACTATGCGAACAGACCCTCGCTGCTCTATTATGCGGAAAAGATGACCAAGGATTTAGGCGGCGCCAAAATCTATCTTAAGCGGGAAGATTTGAACCACACCGGTTCTCATAAAATAAACAATGTGCTTGGGCAGGTCCTGCTTGCTAAAAAGATGGGCAAAAAGCGTGTTATCGCCGAAACAGGCGCTGGACAACACGGCGTGGCAACAGCTACCGTAGCCGCACTGATGGGCATGGATTGCGTTGTTTATATGGGCAAAGAAGATACTGAGCGTCAGGCTTTGAATGTCTTCCGAATGGAACTGCTTGGGGCCAAAGTTGTTCCCGTGGAAACAGGAACAATGACGCTGAAGGACGCGGTCAATGAGGCTATGCGCGCCTGGACTTCACAGGTAGAAGATACTTTTTATGTTTTGGGGTCCGTTATGGGACCCCATCCGTACCCTGAAATGGTGCGGGACTTCCAAAGCGTTATCGGCAAGGAAGTAAAGAAACAGATGCTGGCAAAAGAAGGCAGATTGCCCGATGTTTTGCTTGCCTGTGTTGGCGGCGGCAGTAACGCCATGGGCCTCTTTTATGATTTCATACCGGATAAAGATGTTCGTCTTATCGGTGTGGAGGCGGCCGGCCGCGGCGTAGAAACGGAGGAGACAGCAGCCACCATTTCCCGCGGCAGCCTTGGTATTTTCCATGGCATGAAATCGTATTTTCTACAGGATGAATACGGTCAAATCGCACCGGTTTATTCTATTTCTGCTGGACTGGATTATCCGGGAATTGGACCGGAACATGCTTGCCTTCACGACGCCGGGCGTGCGGAATACGTACCTGCTACTGACGATGAGGCTGTAGCCGCGTTTAGCTACCTGTCAAAAACAGAGGGTATCATACCGGCAATTGAAAGTGCGCATGCTGTCGCGTATGCCATGAAAATCGCGCCGCAAATGGACAAGGACAAAATAATGGTGATTAATCTTTCCGGGCGCGGCGATAAGGATGTAGCGGCTATTGCAAGATATATGGGGGTAGATCTTCATGAGTAAAATCGCGAAAGCTTTTCAAGACCATCCAAAAGCATTTGTTTCTTTTGTCACGGCAGGCGACCCTTCCCTGGAAAAAACGAAGGAGCTGATCCTTGCTCTGGAAAAAGCGGGTTCGGCCGTGGTGGAAATCGGCATACCGTTTTCCGACCCGGTTGCTGAGGGGGAAGTCATCCAAAGGGCCAATATCAGGGCGCTCGCGGGCGGATGCACCACCGACAAGATTTTTGACATGCTGGCCGACTTGCGCAAGACATCCCAAGTGCCGATAGTCTTCCTTACTTACGTCAATCCGATTTTTACCTATGGCTGTGATAAGTTTTTCACCAAATGCCAGGAGGTCGGCGTAGATGGCGTTATAGTGCCTGATGTGCCTTTCGAGGAAAAAGGTGAACTGATTGATTATTGCAGAAAGTATGGCGTTGATTTGATTTCTTTGATTGCACCGACCTCTGAGCAAAGAATCCAAATGATTGCCCGTGAGGCCATGGGTTATATCTATCTTGTTTCTTCTCTCGGCGTGACTGGTGTCCGCAGTGACATTACGACCGACATCGGCGCCATAGTCAAAAAAATTCGTGAGGCCAGTGACAAACCGATAGCCGTCGGTTTCGGAATTTCCACTCCGCAGCAGGCTAAGGCGATGGCTGACCTGAGTGATGGTGCTATCGTCGGCAGCGCGATAGTCAAGATTATCGAAAAATACGGTGATGCTTGTGTCGAACCGGTATATGAATACGCCAAGGAAATGACGGAAGCGATAAAATAAGGAACGCCCAACCATCACCGGTTGGGCGTTCCTTATTTTATTCCTCGGTTTTTAATTCGAAATGGTTGCGCCTGAAAGTCAAAAAACCTTCCTTCTGCAGTTTGCTTAATTCGTTGGACAAAGCGCTGCGGTCAACAGCAAGATAATCGGCCATTTCTTGCCGGCTCAGGGTAATGTCGAAAATATGCCCTCCTTTTTCCAGGGCCTGCGCGGATAAGTAAGAAAGGATTTTTTCCCTGGTAGAGCGTTTCATGAGATGTTCTATTTTTTGAGTCAGCATAACATTTTTGGCCGCCAGGATTACCAGCATATTCTGGATAAGTTTATTTTGAAAGGAATAATGGGTTTCAGGAGTATTGATTATCTTAAGGTAGTCTATAAAAAGCACTTCGCATTTCTCGCTCGCCAGCACGCCTACAGGCAGTTTCTCCGCCTGCGCGCAGGTGAAGGCTTCTCCAAAAATATCGCCGGACCCGAGCTTGGTCAAGATGGAGCGGTTGCCCCAAAAGTCTTCCTTGATGACAACAACAGACCCCGATAGGATGATTCCGACTGTTGGGCGGGTTGCTTCCAAAGAGAAAATGAAGCTGTTTTTTTCATAGGTAGACTCTTTAGCCTCGAGACAGCAAAGCACAGAAGAGATCTCTTCTTCAGACATGCCTTTGAAGAGTGGTGTTCTTTTTAAAATTTCCATTTTATTTTTCATAAAGTTTTCACCTAATATTATCATTTGTTGTAAAAACAACATATTTCCTACAAAAAGTGTATTAGAATGAAGGCAAGAAGTCAAGCAAAACCAAATAGTTAAAATAGAAAAGGAAGTAAAAATAAATGCTTAGAAAAATAATTACAATTGACGAAGAGAAATGTAATGGCTGCGGCCTGTGCGTTGATGCCTGTCATGAAGGTGCAATTGTACTTGAAGGCGACAAAGCTCGGCTTGTGCGCGATGATTACTGTGACGGCTTGGGCAATTGTCTCCCGGCTTGTCCTACCGGCGCTATTAGTTTTGAAATAAGAGAAGCAGCGGCCTTTGATGAAGAGGCGGTAAAAGCGCACATGGAGAAGAAAGTAGCTTCTGTTAACGGCTGCCCGGGCTGTCAGGTTCAAAGTATTGAAAAGAAGGAAAGCGTGAGTGTTGTGTTGGATTCCACCCAACAAAGCGAACTGAGGCAATGGCCGGTACAGATTAAACTTGTTCCGGTGAACGCACCTTATTTCAAGGACGCCAAACTTTTGATTGCTGCTGACTGTACGGCCTTCTCCTATGGCGATTTCCATAACAAATTTATGAAAAACAGGGTGACCTTAATAGGCTGCCCAAAACTCGATATGGGTGATTACAGCAAAAAACTGACGGAGATTTTCAAATACAACGATATTAAGAGCGTGCTTGTTACACGCATGGAAGTGCCTTGTTGCGGAGGTATTGAGGCGGCTGTCAGGATGGCCCTGCAAAATAGTGGGAAAATGATTCCCTGGCAGGTTGTAACGATTTCCACCGAAGGCGAGATTTTGGAAGACTGAGTTATTTTTGTATGGTAGGCTCAAATAAGCTTATAAATATATAGTAAAGAGGAGAGATGAGACAATGAAAGACATGTTTTGTTTTCAATGTGAACAAACGGCAGGCAGTGTAGGCTGCATGGGTAAGGCTGGAGTCTGTGGCAAACAAGCCAGTACGGCTAATTTACAGGATGATTTGACAGGCGCTTTAATTGCCTTGGCACAAGTTGCCGAAACGGGCAAACCGACTGCCGCAACAAATAAGGTTGTGCTTGAGGGCTTGTTTACCACTATTACCAATGTTAATTTTGATGATGTAGTCATGAAAAAAAGAATTGATGATGTGCATCGTAAAATAGCGGCACTAGGCGGAAAAGCAGGCGTTGTCGACTATAAAATGATTGATATCTGGGAAACCAATGAAGATATCCGCTCCCTAAAAACCTTGATTTTGCTCGGCCTTCGCGGTATGGGCGCTTACGCTTATCATGCCTTGATGTTAGGCTATACGGACGAGGAAGTAAATTCTTTCTTCTATAAAGCACTGGCAGCTCTGGCTACCAAGGACAAAGTTGAAGATTTGTTGCCTCTCGTAATGGATACCGGCCGTGTAAACTTCAAATGCATGGAACTCTTGGATAAAGCCAACACCGAAACTTATGGCACTCCTGTCCCGACAACCGTTCCCCTTATGGTCGAAAAAGGACCGTTCATCGTTGTTACCGGACATGACCTCAAAGATTTGCATTTGCTTTTGGAACAGACCAAGGACAAGGGTATCAACATTTACACCCACGGTGAAATGCTCCCATGTCATGCTTATCCAAAATTAAAAGCTTATCCGCATTTGAAAGGTAATTTCGGTACAGCTTGGCAGAACCAACAAAAAGAGTTTGCAAATCTTCCGGCACCAATCCTATTTACAACTAACTGCATTATGCCGGTTAAGGAAAGCTACAATGACCGCGTATTTACGACAGAAGTAGTTGCTTACCCGGGCATGGTTCATATTGACGATAATAAAGACTTCTCCCCTGTTATTGCCAAAGCTCTCGAACTCGGCGGCTATGCTGAAGATCATCCGATGACAGGTATCAACGGCGGCACGCATGTTACAACAGGTTTCGGCCATGGCACGGTAATGTCCGTAGCCGGTACCGTTATCGATGCTGTTAAAGCCGGAGCAATCAAACACTTCTTCCTCGTTGGCGGCTGCGATGGTGCAAGACCGGGCCGTAACTACTATACAGAATTCGTTAAACAGACTCCGCCAGATACAGTTATCCTGACTCTTGCCTGTGGCAAATACCGCTTCAATGACTTGGATCTTGGCACAATCGGCGGTTTGCCGCGCATCATGGACATGGGTCAATGCAACGATGCCTACAGCGCAATCAAAGTTGCGGTTGCCTTGTCTGAAGCCTTCGGCTGCACCGTTAACGAATTGCCATTGACCTTGGTACTTTCCTGGTATGAGCAAAAAGCAGTATGCATTTTGTTGACCTTACTCTATCTTGGCGTAAAGAATATCTATCTCGGACCAACTCTGCCGGCCTTCGTATCACCAAACATCCTGAAATTCCTGGTAGAAAAATACAATATTACCCCAATTAGCACTCCAGAAGCAGACCTCAAAAAAATCCTGGGTTAATAGATAGAACTTAGTAATTTAAAAAGCTGCAGGCCGTTGATTATCAGGAATTGATAGATCAACGGCCTGCATTTTCTCTAAACTATGAGCACAATCGATAACGCGACAAATGTACGTGGCAAGCGGACAACCATTGCGTAATAAAAGTTACAGTTACTATTTCACCTTAAAAAGAAAGGTAAAATCACAAAATTGTCACAATATTTCGCAAAATACTATTGCTTTTGTAAAGATTTTCGCTTATAATAAAACCATAAAGAGGTCATACATGAATAAGTTGTGGGTTCGGAAATCAAACCGAAAGGCAAGATGGAAGAGTGCTCACGCTTACATGTAAAAAGGGCCGCAAGGCCCTTTTTAAATCAAACGACAACACCGAGCGAGAGCCTGTCAAGATGTGGTCTCGAGATACTTCGTAAAACGGTCGAGAGATTGGTAAGAGGTAAACAGTAGTCCGCAGTTGCTTGGCAAAACCCAACGGTAAGATTTTCAGTGATTTAGTAAAACTTAAGTGCTTCGAAACGGTCAAAGATCGGTTTGGTGAACGGAAGTCCAAGGTCATATGAAAACTAACGGAAAGGGGTTCAAAGATTTGTAAATTCTCTAGGTACTTCGAAGTAATGTCAGAATTACCGAGAGTAAAGAGAGAGTCCGCAATCTGAGGCAGATGCAATCGCAAAGGGTGTCGGTGATGTGACCACAATATTTATACGTGAAGTGGTCGTAAGACTGTAAAGGTTGTTATGAATCGCACGGATGTGGTCATATCGAAAGAGGGCAGAATCGTAAAAGATTCTGCCCTCGCTTTGTTTTTCTGAGATTTATTTAATATGGTGTGTCGTTGATGGGGCAATATTGTTGTTTAATAAATTGTTAAGTGTATTTAGCTGGGGTATAATGAATAGTAAATATGAATAATAGAGGTATTGCTTATGAAAGAATTAGAGGTTGTTGCTGGAATTATTGTCTGTGGCGAAGAAATTCTGTGTATGCAAAGAGACAAGGCAAGATACGACTATATTTCCTATAAGTTCGAATTTCCTGGTGGCAAGATTGAAAAAGGTGAGAAGCCGACAGAAGCACTGAAAAGAGAATTGACCGAAGAACTTGAAATGAAGGTTAAAGTAGATGATTGTGATTTTTTCATGGAAGTAGATCATACGTACTCTGATTTTCAAATTAAAATGAAAAGCTTTATTTGCCAAGTACAAGATAAAAAATTCACCATGAAAGAACATATTGCCTTTAAATGGTTGAAAAAAGAACATTTGATGGAATTGGACTGGGCTGAGGCAGATAAACCTATCGTTAAAAAGCTGGTAGAAGGGTGAATGAGCGATGGATGTAGCAGAGCTGAGAAAAGGACTTGAAACAGGATTTGTAAATCTTCAGTATATGGCTGATGACAGGTATGTCCCGAAGATATTAACAAATAATAGAACAAAACAAACAAAAGTTCTGGATACTGTTCTTTATGAGTTAGAGCGTTGTGACGAGTTCTTTTTTTCTGTTGCGTTCATTACTAATAGTGGCGTTGCTTGTTTAATAGATGTCTTAAAAAAATTGGAATCTAAAAATATTAAGGGCAGCATCATAGCATCGCAGTATCAGAACTTTACTGAACCGCGAGCGCTTGAACGATTAATGGCATTAACAAATATTCAAGTCAAAATCGTTACTGACCAAAATTTCCATGCCAAAGGGTACTTGTTTTGCCAGAAGGATAAGGATAATCAAGGAAATGACGAGTACACGATGATAGTTGGCAGCAGCAACTTAACGCAAACAGCTTTAAGTGAGAATCAAGAGTGGAATGTCAAATTAAAATCAGGCAAAGATGGCTATTTACTGTTACAGATGCTTTCGGAGTTTAATGAAACTTTCTTGAATGCTACAGTAGTAAATAAAGAGTGGATTGAAACCTATGAGAAAATTTATAAGAATTATCAGTTTAGCTGGAATAAAGTTAAGACTGGAGTAGAACCGTTTGAGAAAATAAATCCAAACAAGATGCAGATAGAAGCTCTTGCAGGAATTGAAGCTCTTCGGCTACAGGGTAAGGACAAAGGGTTATTGATCTCTGCTACAGGTACAGGAAAAACATATTTATCTGCTTTTGATGTGAAGAGAATGCAACCAAAGAGTTTTTTATTTGTTGTGCATAGGGAAATTATTGCGGATGAAGCAAAAAAAAGTTTCAGAAAGGTTTTAGGCCCAAATGTTAAGATGGGTATGTACACTGGTGGCAATAAAACTGATGCTCCTTATCTTTTTGCTACTGTTCAGACCCTGTCCAAAGAAGATAACTTGAGATGTTTTGAAAAAAGCGAATTTGATTATATTGTTATTGATGAAGCACATCGTTCAGGTGCAGCTACATACAAAAGAATTTTAGATCACTTTGAGCCTAAGTTTTTGCTTGGGATGACAGCGACTCCTGAAAGAACAGACGGTGATGATATTTTTACGCTGTTCGACCACAATATAGCTTATGAAATCAGATTGCATCAGGCACTAAACGAAAAAATGCTGGTTCCCTTTCACTATCACGGGATAAGAGATATTGTCACAGATGATGAAAAAGTACACGACGGGTCTGATTTTAAACTTTTGACAAGTGAAGCACGTGTAAAGCATATTCTTTCAAAAGCAAATTTATACGGATGTGATTCTGGAAGGGTCAAGGGCTTAGTTTTTTGTAGTCTTAACGCTGAAGCTTCTTTTTTATCTGATGCTTTTAATAAAGCTGGCTATAATACGGTTGCCTTGTCAGGAGAATCAAGCGATGATGAACGCAAGGACTGTATTGACCGATTAGAGTCGGATGAAATTCCTAGAGCACACCAACTTGACTACATTTTTACACGCGATATTTTTAATGAAGGGGTAGATATCCCTAAAGTTAATCAAATAATTATGTTAAGGCCAACACAGTCAACTATTGTTTTCGTGCAACAGTTAGGGCGTGGGTTGCGCAAAGCTAATAGCAAAAGGTATTTGGAAGTAATTGATTTTATAGGCAATTATCAAAACAACTTTTTAGTGCCAATAGCCCTTTACGGCGATAGGTCTTTCAATAAGGATAAAATCAGAAGATGTTTGGCTACTAATTACATACCTGGAGCGTCAACCATTCATTTCGACGATATAGTTAAAGAACAAATATATAAAGCAATCGACGGCAATAATTTATCGCTTATGAAAGACTTACTCAATGATTATAAGTTAATGAAATATCAGCTTGGCAGAAGACCAATGATGATGGATTTTGTAAAATTTGGTGGGAGAGACCCTTATACTTTTTTAGCTGCTAAGGATTCTTTTTATGAATTTGCTTGTAAAGCTGAGAATGAAAATATTATTCTTCCACATGATTTTATAAAATCATTGGCTTTCATCGGCAAAGAAGTTGCTAATGGAAAAAGAATTGAAGAAGTAATATTGCTAAAAGATATTATTAAGAACGGGAAAACTACCTTTGCAAATGTTTGTAGGATAGTTGATGATATGTTTAACTATCTACCTACAGAAGCAACAATGAATTCCGTTTTAAATTACATAAATAGAATATTCTTCAATCTTGCTGAAAAAAAGAAATATGGTGATTTTGCATATATTGAGTTTAATAATAAGGAATGTATTATTACCTCCTATTTTAATAATCTTTTATCAAATTCAATATTCAAAACATATTTATTAGATTCACTTGATTATGCAATATCGGCCTTTTCTAATTTTTATGATGCAAATCAGTACAGAAATGGTTTTCAGCTTTATCAAAAATATTCTCGTAAAGATGTCTGCCGTATTATGAACTGGGAAACCGATGAATCGTCAACAATGTATGGCTATAGAGTTAAATACGATACTTGCCCGATATTCGTTACTTATGAAAAGGACGAAGACATTAACAATAGTACGAAATATGAAGATGAATTTTTGAGCTATAAAGAATTCAGTTGGATGACAAGAAATAATGTCAAATTAGATTCAAGGGAAGTCGAAGCAATCAAAAATCCTGTTACGAGAATTTCTTTATTTGTAAAGAAGAGCAATGATGAGGGTAGAGATTTTTATTATCTCGGGGATATGGAACCAAAAACTTTTCAACAAACAACAATTTATAATAATGCAGGGAAAGCCTTGCCGATAGTAAATATTGTTTTTGACATGAAGGATCTTCTTGAAGAAAAAATGTATAAGTATTTTGAAGGCTGATAAAAAAGATGGGAGCAAAGATTAGATGGCAAAGAATTTTTTGGTAACTGATTTTGAGTTTACTGTTTATACGAAGCCGGTAGGGAAACCGCGCGGTTTTTTTTCGGAGATTTTGGAAATTGGCGCGACTAAGCTCACCGGCGATACTTTCGAGCGTATTGGCGATATCCAGAGCTTTGTTAAACCGCAGTTTTACCCGAAACAAGCTGAGGAATCATTGAATTTCTCCATGATCACGATGGCGGACCTGAAGAAGGGGATTTTATTCCCGGAAATGATTGAAAGAATGAAGCATCACTATATACCCGGCGAAACATATTTCGTGGCTTGGGGTGATGCGGATTACAAAGTTATTGATACTGCCTGCAAACGCTACAAGATTGAAAATCCGGTCTTGTTTACAGACTACCTGGATTTGGCGGCAGGCTACAAGCTGCTGTTCGAAAAAGAAAAGACACCGTCGTTAAAATCAGCGGTTGAGGAACAAAACGTGGTTATGGAAGGGACCTGGCACACGGCTTTGGACGATGCCATTAACACTTCCAAGCTGCTGGTTAAGCTCCTGGAAGGCGGCTGGGATGTGGAATCCTTCATGGCGACGCAGGAAAAAAACTCTTCTTAAAAGAAAAATAGACTGAATACTCTTTTCCCTTGCGTAAATTGCTTGCGCAGGGGTATTCTTTTTGTTACAATAATCTGGTGATTTTATTGCAAAGGGGATCCTATAGTGGAGATAAAGAAAGTTGCCACGCCTCAAGAGATGGAAGAAGCTTTTCGCGTTCGTATCAATGTTTTTGTAAAGGAACAGGGAGTTCCTGAAGAATGCGAAATTGATCAGAATGAACAGGCGGCGGAACACGTCATATTATGTGATGATAACAAGGTTGTTGGTACCGGACGGGTGCGTTACTTTGGCTGTTTGGCCAAACTGGAGCGCATTTGTATTTTGCCGGAGTATCGTAAATTGGATGCCGGCCGCATGATTGTCGAAGGACTGGAAAAATTAGCGCTTGCCAAAGGTATGACCAAGGCCAAACTGCATGGGCAGACGCAAGCCGAGGGCTTCTATCACAAGCAAGGTTATAAGACATCTTCAGAGGTCTTTATGGAAGATGGCATACCACACGTATTGCTATTAAAGGTTTTATAAAATAAAAAAGCGTCTGAGA
>RZYP01000011.1 GCA_009930275.1 Negativicutes bacterium | reverse complement strand
ATTTTAAATAAATCTTTACAATCACTTTTTTTTCTAAAAGAGTGATCCATTGAAATGTTTATTTTCATATATTTGTGTGTTTAAAGTGAATAACTTAGATTTGATCTCTTTGTGTTTACTTTATTTTGGCGATAGGTGTTGGCGCACTTATCGCTTTTTCTATCTTTCGTTTTTTATCATAGGCACATGCGTTTTTAAGGGATTAATAAATTTATTTTGTAATTGTGATAATGTTATTTTCTGTATCTTTTTGAACATTAAACTTCTGTATTTTCTGGATTATCCTCAGGATCTCGTCAATCCCGTCGCGTTGGCGAAATTTTCCGGTATAACGCACGTTGAATATTTCAGGGTCTTTGACAATGATCGTTACATCGTAGTAAAGTTGAAGCTTTTCGATAATGTCCAGAAGACGCTCGTTTTCGAAAGCATATATCCCCTCTTTCCAGAGAAAGTAATCGGAATTCCGGATTTTCCGGAGAGACATCTTACCGTCTTTAACGACAATCTGTTCGTTGGGTTTCAGTGTAACGTTTACATCAGGCGACAGTTTACTGTAAACTGCCAGCGAACCCTCCAATAGATCGGTTTTGATACAGTCGGCGCCGGGATAACTGTACACATTGAATTCGGTGCCCAGCACCTCCATGGTAAGCTGTTGTGTGGTGACCACAAATGGCTTTTTCCGGTTTTCCGCTACATCGAAATAGGCTTCGCCCTCCACCGTTACTTCCCTCCGTTTCCCTGTGAACCGGGCGGGATAGGTGAGGGTAGACTGTGCGTTAAGCCAGACCTGGGTGCCGTCGTGCAGTGTGAGTTGTGCCCGTTGACCAGCTGGAACATAGAGGGTATTCAACTCTTGCACACCAGTGGATTGAGTGAATAAAGCACGTGTCACAAAGAAAGTGGAAGCGATCAGCAGGAGAGATATGGCAGCATACTGAAGCATGGAACGAATTATCTTCTTTTTCCTTTTTGCCTGCAGTCTATTTGCGAAGGCATTGAATCCCTTCACTCCTTCATCCTTCTGTGAAGGGATGGGTGTCAATAGGGTGAGGGCATAAATATTTTGCATTCGTATATAGGCTGCACATAGGGCCTGGTCATCCGCCATTTGACATAACAGATCTCTTTGTTCAGTTTCTTCCAGCTCTCCCAGAAGATATTTTAGCAGGATCTCATCCATTCAATATGCTGTTTAAATGTAAAACGAACGAAAGTAGAAAAACCGCCAAAAAAACAAAAAAAATTAAATAAGCAGAAAGATAAGGAGGGGAATATAATCTTGAAGCGCCTCTTTCAGTTTCCTGTGTGCAATGGCCATCTGGCTTTCCACGGTGTGGATGGAGAGATTAAGCTCTGCTGCGATGGCTTTTTGCTTTTTCCCTTCTAATTTGCTCATCACGAATATTGTGCGGCATTTCTCTGGCAGTGTTTCAATGGCTTTTTGTACAATAGATTCGATATTAGGTTCCGAAAAAATTTTCTCATCGAATGCTTCCAGTGACTGCAGTTTCATTTTTAACTGTAAGTTCTGCTCATCCATCAACATCTCGGCAGTCCTCCTGACGATGGTTTTATGCCTGAGAAAATCGAGGCAGCGGTTTTTAGTGGCGGTGAAAAGATAGGCAAAGAGATTGGTGTGCGACATCAATACAAACTGTTGTTCCCACAACTCCATGAACACATCCTGCACGATATTCTCAGCATCCTCCTCACATAGTAAGTATTCCGCAGCGAATCTTTTCATTCGGGCGTAGTGGGTAAGATAGATCTCCTCAAACTGACCGGTATGTTGCGACGAGATTTTCATGGTGTAATTCACCTTTTTTATCGAATACAGCACAAACATACAAAAAAAGTTGTAGCTAGCCGCTTCTGAATATAATATTTGAAGATGTTTTCTTCTGCTACCTACTGCCTTCTATCCTAATTTAGTTTTTGTCATAAGGTGGAATCTGAAGAATTATTTTTTTGGGTCCCAAGGTTCCTCCCAAATTATAATTCTGCAGGTTTTCGATGTTATATTTGCCTGCTCCCTTGGTCATGAGCCGTTGTAATTCATCCAGATGTTCCCGATAAACACCACGTGGTGTTGTTTTATTTTTTGCAGCCACCGAAGCAGCCATTCCCACCACTTCACCCATCATCCCGGTTGTGCGCATAACCCTCACGGTGCCCAATGCCACGTGTGTAACGCTGATGTTTCTTCCCGCCATAAAAAGATTGTCGACGTTTCGGGAATAAAAACAGCGGTAAGGGATTGGGTAAGGATGTATGGGTTTATGTACCGCAATGGATGTAAACTCTGCTCCGGGAAAATGCTTCATATTTTTTGGATCGGGATAATGGAGATCAATTGTCCAGCTTGTTGGTGCAGAGGCGTCAGGATAGATTACGAAATCGGTAATGTCTTGTTCTGTCAATACTTTATCACCAATTAGCCTGCGTGATTCTCTTTTGCCCGCAATATAAGCGACCCAATCCAAGTACTTGTTTTTGTACTCTTTTTTGAATGAACTTTTGTTTTTTAAGTAGGACCAGTTCGAATATACTACCAGCATGCCGTAGTCCCTTACCCTCTCGAAATCGGAAATCTGGTCAAAGTTCATGCCCGTTTCCCACGTCCATTCACCCATGGTTACTTTTTGAACGTTCGTTTCATTAAAGTCAATTCCGTAGTCAAATTCCGGGAAATCGGAGCTTTTTTCTCCTTCTTTTGAGTACCACTGGACCGATGCACCCATGGTCATTTTATCCGCTTCCTCGGGAGCGGTAGGCTCATTAAATTCAGCTTTACTTTCTCTCCCCATGGCAAAATCGGCACCTGCTAAATAGCCGATTGTTCCATCTCCGGTGCAATCCGCAAAAAGAGGTGCGGAAAAGCTTAATTCTTCGGCTGTTTCAATATGTTTGGCAAATACTGTTTTAATGGTTGTCCCCTCTTTTTCAACTTTACATGCTCTGAAATTAAGGAACAGGCTAATGTTATTTTCCGCATTGACCCTCTCCTGTTTTTTCTCATCTTCGTAGTAATCTCCCGGCTGGGCGTTACCTCCCCTGAGAGGGGCAATTTCATTCACCACATCTCCCAGTTTTGGGTAGGGATCGAGGTTAATTCTGCCTCCAAGGTGGACCCTTACTTCTGAACTGTTATTCCCTCCCAATACCGGCCGATCTTGGATGAGAGCAACCTTAAGGCCCTGCCGGGCAGCGGTGAGCGCAGCGGCAGTGCCGGCAACTCCTCCTCCGACGACCACAAAATCAAATTTTCCTGCATCGGGCACAACTTCTGGTAAGCCCAGTTTTTCTTTTCTAAATGCTGTCAACGCTTCCGCTTCATTAGGAGGTAGAGCGTTGTCCATCGTAAAGTATATAGCGTCACAACGGCCATTAAAACCTGTCAGGTCACGTAATCCAATGGTGACAGTTTTGGCGTTTATCTTTACCTTACCGACCTCCTGCCACTCCCAGGTATTGCTTTTCGTACCTAAGATTTTGTTGTTTAATGCTTTTCCGTTTACCGTCAATTGAAATTTGCCTGGACCTTCCTTTGTGGTCCAGGGTGATGTCCAGTTGTATGTTCTGACAAATACGGTATATTCTCCTCTTTTGTCGAAATTCACTGTTGTGGTTGCATCGCTTACCGGAGTGCCCAGGCCATGTGCCATCAGGTAGGAAGATCCCATCAGATCCATGAATTGTTGATCTACCACCCATCCACCTTTGTTTTGAAAACTCTCCGCTTCAATAAAAAGCGAGGGTAAATTCTTGGCATTTATCGAATGTATAATCAATGCCGTTAAAACAATTACAGTAAATTTTCTCATATTAATTTACATAACATTAAAATCGCGTTATTTCAGGAAACTTTTCAGGAAACTTTTCCTGATTTTTTTTCGGAACATCTCCGGAACTTTTACGGAGAAGCTCCAGAGATTCTCCGTATATAGTTCGTATATAGTTCGAATATAGTTCGAATATAGTCCAAATATATCTGGAGAATTATAAGATTTATTATGGGTAAATTTAGGTTTGGATCAAAAGTATGTCAGATGGAGCCTCCACCTACTCATTTTGTTCCAACATTTTTTGAATCCCGTTTCTCCCGATATATTGTAAATTCCGGCGATATTCACAGCGTTCTATTGTGTCTTCTTTTGTAAATCAGAAAGACTATAAGAAACAGCGCAGTGACAGACAATCCGATCACGTATGAAATGGCTTGGGGAAGAGAAAATCCTTCCGGAGCAAGCATGATGTAAGTTGAAACTACAGCTGTCATGAAGAGTGCCGGAATCAAGGTGAGCCAGTACGCCTTTCTTTTCTGGAACAAGTAGACCGTGATGGTCCACAAAATAACCGCACCCAGTGTTTGGTTAGACCAGGCAAAATAGCGCCAGATCACATCAAAGTTTATTTGGGTAAGTAAAAAGCCCACAGCGAAGAGTGGAATCGTAATAATCAACCTGTTCTTTATCGGTTTTTGATTGAACTTCAACAAGTCGCTTACGATGAGCCTGGCACCCCTGAAAGCTGTATCACCGGAAGTAATCGGAGCTGCCACAACACCCAGCAGGGCCAGTACAGCTCCATATTTTCCCAGCAGGGAGTTGGCTATCTCATTGACCACCCAAGCTGCATTCCCTTTTTGAGTGACCATCACCTCACCCAGTTCCCGTATGCCTCCGAAAAAGCTCATGCTGATTGCAGCCCAGATAAGGGCCACGACCCCCTCGATCACCATTGCCCCGTAGAAAACCCGCCGGCCCTCTTTTTCATTTTTTATACAACGGGCCATCAGAGGCGATTGTGTGGCATGGAAACCGGATATGGCACCGCAGGCTATGGTAATAAACAACATGGGGAAAATAGGCAGATTTTCTTTGTTGTAATGAAAGTTCTGCCAATTGTCGGCTGTCAGCTCCGGAATGCTATATCCTTTGACTATCAGTGAAATGATCAGGCTTACAGCCATGAACAGCAAGGCAAATCCAAAGACCGGATAAATTTTCCCGATGATTTTGTCGATGGGAAGCATGGTTGCCAGAATATAATAGATAAAGATCACCCAAACCCAAAAAGTGAAATCCAAGGTTTTGGGAGTCAGGTTGGCGAGAATACCGGCAGGTCCTGAAATGAAAACAGCACCCACCAGAACCATGAGCACGATGATGAAAAATCTCATCACCTGCTTTGTCGTGCTACCCAGATAGATGCCAATGACCTCCGTGATGCTCAGTCCATTGTGCCTCACGGAGAGCATGCCCGATAAATAGTCGTGCACGGCTCCCGCAAATACGGTTCCAAAAACGATCCACACGAACGCTACAGGTCCCCACAACGCGCCGGCAATCGCGCCGAAGATGGGGCCCAACCCGGCTATATTCAGGAACTGTATCAGCAATACGCGCCACCAGGGCATGGGAACATAGTCAACCCCGTCACTCATGGAGGTAGCTGGAGTTGGCCTGTTGGGGTCGACCTCCATCATCTTTTCCAGATGTTTGGAATAAAAAACATAGCCTAACAACAAGATGGTCAGGCAAATAAAAAATGTAATCATTCGTTTTTACAGAATTTTTTGGTTAAAGTATTGGAGAAATTATTTCGATTCAATATCGATTATCTGATTTCTGCGCAGCATTTTATCTTTTAGCAGAACATAATCAACATCCTGGATTGCTTTTTTCCGGTCAATTGCCATACAAGCCGCAATGGCAGCCGATTGTCCAAGAATCATGAATACCGGCTCCATGCGGATCGAACCAAAGGCAATGTGGCTTGAGGAAACACAGACCGGAACAAGCAGATTGGTACATTCTTCCTTTTTGGGGATGATGGAACCATAGGAGATCTTATAGGGTTTTTCCGGATGAACACCCACATCCCCTTCATTTTGTACATAACCCCGGTCTGTTACATATCGCTGGATGTTGTGAGAATCCATGGTGTAGGATCCCATCCCGACAGGGTCCTCCACGTTTACCTTCCCGAGGACTTCATTTTCTGTCGTTACGTAGTGTCCGATCATTCTTCTCGCTTCGCGAATATACAATTGATGCGGCCAGTTGCCATTATCAGTAAATTCATCTTTTGCCAGACCCCACTGGTTCATTTCGTTTCTGATCTTTTCGGGAACCCGTTCGTCGGTCGATACGAAATACAACAAGCCCTTTTGGTAGTTCTCATGTTCCTCGATAATCTCCTTTCTCCTTTCGTAGGATGCTTCAGGGTAATCATAGTTCATACCGATAAAATCGGTACTGAAAGGACCGTGATTGTTGGTATCTGTTTTACGGTTCGGAATCATGTCATATTTGCTGAACCACTCATTCCAGCCCGATTCAAACACACGTGCCAGCAGTTCGTAGTTCATCGGATTGTAATGCTCCGGTTTTTCAAAGGGAACCCGGTTGTCGGGATGGTTGCTCATGCACAACCTGAAACAGTAAGCCTGGATTTTGTCATCACCTGTGCAGTTGGGTTGCATCGGCTCACTGGAAATATAAGGCAGGAGTCCGCTGTTGGAATCATCGGGAACAACATAAGGGCTGATATCTGATTTAAAATAATGTCCGTGGTGATATACACCGGCCTGTACTCCGTTCCACTGCTCTTTGTATACAGAACAGGCTTCCCTTCCAACTGTATAGCTGACATTTGCACTTGCCATCAGGTCTCCCTCATAGGTAGCATCGATGAACATTTTCCCGACAAATGTTTTCCCGGAGAGAGTGGTCATTGATACAATTTTCCTGTTTTTTGTCACAACGCCCGTTTCCCGGTTCAACCACTCATCTCTGTATACAGGGATTTCGTATTCACGGACAAAATCTTCAAAAACCTTTTCGGCCACATGCGGTTCGAAAATCCACATGGTGCGGTTTGCTCCATCCATGGCTGGGGTTCCCTGTCCCTTGTTGCCATACTCATCGTGTTTCTCCCATTTCCAGGCATTTGTATCGTTGTAGTGAAGCCACACGCGGTGGTAAAACTCCCGGGATAACCCCCCGATGGTCGCTTTATTGCCTGTATCGGTAAAGCCGAGCCCACCCGAAGAAAGTCCCCCCAAATGTCTGTCCGGCGAGACGATAATTACCTTTTTACCCGATTGGATGACCTCAACAGCTGCAGTGACCGCGGCGGAAGTGCCCCCGTAAATAATGACGTCAGCCTTGTATGTGTTTGAATTTCCATAGGATTGTAGCGTTAACAAAGCTAAACCGATTAATAATCCCAGTTTCATTTATTTGTTTCTTTTTTAGCAAGAACCCATTGTAAGCCTCCCACAATATGGTGGATAAACAGCGGGTTGTTATAATCCTCTTTTTTGTGTCCAAGTGCTGTAAACCACTGCCTTCCTCCATCAAATTCATTGCACCAGACACTCGGGAACAGGGTGCCGAAGGTGTTGGGCATGGGGCGTGAATGTTGAAAATCGGGAGATGAAAAATCTGAAACCATCAAGACCCTTACGGAGGGATTCATTTCTTTTAGTATATATAATTCGTCTTCCACTTCCCAAACCGGAGGAATACCTATTGCAGAAGGATGTTGATCATCCACCACACGAACATTGAATTTTTGAAGTTTAGGATGAAAATCAAACGTACCTCCCATCATTTGCTTAAACCAGTCCCATTCACGTTCGGTGCCACAGGCAATATGAATTCCAACGATTCCTTTCCCTTGCCGGTTAAAATGCATGAGTCCCTCTTTTTCTGCTTCATTTTCAAATACCTTATTGTTTGTATTTGCAAACAATACTGCATCATATTGAAACAAATCGGCTGTGGAGAAAATGGCAGAATTGGAAGTAGAGTCCACTGTGAATCCATATTGTTTTCCCAGTCTCAGAAACATATTCACATTTGCTTCAAGGTTATCATGGACGAATCCTTCCCCGTTTTTCGTGAAAACAAGAATCTTTTTGCCTTTCAGTTTCGCAGTTTTATTATCCCATTTATCCGCAAATAACAGGACTGCTTGACCAATCAATAAAAAGATCAAAATTGTTTTTTTCATATCTGTCTAGACTTACATGGATACTTACGATGTATCTGTTTCATCGTATTGTGGAAAATCCGCGAAAGGTACGGATTTTTTTTGTAACGAAAAGTCCATGATTAAGTGAAAAATTCAGCGGCGCGAGAAAAAATGTGGGTGAAGGCATTGTTGAGAGAGACCTGGTCTTTGGTCTGCTGCGGAAATGGGTTTTCGTGGGTATATTGGAAAGGAAAATCGAGCAGGGTGATGGCTGTCTCCGTGGTTTCGTTGCCCAGTGCTTCCCGTACGCCATGATAGGGAATCACGCTGTCTTTTTCCAGCGCTATTCCAGCGATTCTGCTGCGGATGTGGGAGAAGAAATTCTCCCGCTCAGTCTGGAGCCTTCCCGGAAGGATCATCCGAAAGAAGGCATTGAAGGCATTGTCGCGTTTCCAGCGGATTTCCGGTTCGTTGCCAAAGTGATGTACATAGTATTCCTGCAGCTTGTTGAAAGCAACCCTGTCCATGATGCTTCTGGATATGCCATACATGGAGCGAAAGATGCTGCCGCCACAGAACATGAAGAGCTTGCTGTCGGAAAAGAGATTTTTTTCGTTCGCCATCAAAGTCACCTGTGACAGAAATGCACCAATGGAGTAGGCAAAGATATCGATCTGGCAGTCTTCTTTAAAGAGCGGATGTTGACCCCCTTTGATATCTTCGGCCAGTGTGGTGAGATCGGCCCAGGTCTGCCTTCCGGACAGGTAGAAGCGCTCCGGGCTTTGAGAAATGCGGTCACTCAGCGCTACATTGGCAAAGCTCAATGAGCGGTCGTCGGCACACTGCTCCCGGCGAAAATTGAGCAGACCGGTCAGGCTGCGGGGGTTGGACCAGGTTTGTGGTGCCCGGTTGATGTGAAAGGCAATGGGGAAGAGTATCACCGGCCTGCCGGTATTCATCGCGAGAGTCTCTGCCCAGGTGAGATACTTGCTCCAGTTACGCTCATTGAGACCGTGCAGCAGGAGGATGGCTTTTTCATGACGATTGCTGCCTGCAGGGGAAAATACCGGATAGTCGAACGAAAGGTTCTCGTTGATTGCAATGACCTGCTGTGTGTATTCTCTCTCCTCGTCGCAGTATGCACTGTGAAAACGGTAAAACCTTATGTCGATACCGCTTTCGTCCAGATGGGTATCGATCCCCTGTTTGAAACTGTTGTTCAAAGCTATGCAGCGATCGTTGTACTTCATTTTCCGGTTGTTTTTTGACAAAGGAAGATGCTTTGAAATCTATTTGCAACTCGAAGGGAAAAGGATGCTTGTTATGGGGTGAATTCAACTATATGGGGTGAAATTCGGTATGGAGGGGTGAAAAAATGGAGGAGCCATCCGCTATTTTTGGTAAGTCGTCAATAAAAATTTACTTTTGTACCCTATAAGACGTGCCTCACGATGGTGCAAGCAAGCTTGACTTTGTGTGCGGTTTTCCTTATATTTGTACCCGGTGGCTCGATTAATTCATTCTGTGATGGAGGGAAAGATTCCGGCATATTTATACGATAAGAACAACAGCATAAAGACCATTCTCTTTACGGCTTTTTTTGCGTTGTTGTTCATCAACCTTTTTCAGCCTTTTGGTTCCCGCGATTGGTATCCCGACATTTCGGATATCAAATATTTTGCATCCTCGAGCCTGATTATTCTCACCGGTATGCTGGTGGTGGTAATTAGCCGGATCATCCTTATTGCCTGCTCCAAAAAAAGGGAACTGTTGTATTGGCATTATGCATTGTGGATATTGTGTGAGATAGTGGCGATGGCCATTTTTTACACGCTTTTCGCAAAATTTTTCCCCAAAGACGGCATTGAAAGAGACATCTCTGAGATATTCAGGCAGAGCATGATCAACACAGCCCTGGTACTGCTGCTTCCTTATGCCATATCGTGGCTTTACTTTTCCTGGAAAGAGAAAAGCAGGCTCCTGGAACATATGGAGCAGGTGCAAACGCAGGAAGTACACGCCAAAACGTTGATTGCTTTTCCCGATGAAAAGGGTGATTTGAAGATCTCTATTATGCTGGATAACCTGCTCTACATTGAATCGGCCGACAATTACGCGACCATTTATTACCTGAATAAATCCAATAAGGCACACTACCTGATCCGCAACTCTCTAAAATGGATGGAGGAGAATCTTGTCAAAGATACCTCCCTTATTCGCTGTCATCGATCTTTCATCGTGAATATGGACAAGGTGAAGATACTGAAAAAAGAGAAAGGCGGCATCATGTTGGAGCTCGATGCGGAGAACACTCCCGACATCCCGGTATCCAAAACCTATTACGATTCTTTTATGCGTAAGTTTTCGCAATACTCGGTGTAGGAAAAAACGCAAGATCCAAACAATCAAGTTACGTTCCCGAAAACTCGGTACACATACATTCGAAACCTGGAAACCCTATACTCTTTTCAGGTATACCGAGAGTGAGCCGTCACCCACGTGAAAAAAACCCCGGCCGTCGTCACCGATGATCACATCATCCTGTACTCTTCCCAGCTTGTCATACCAGGCTGTCCCTACGTAATCGGTTCCCACAAACATTGGTTTCGTGCCCCCCTCCGCGTTGCTCATGATGACCACACAACCATCGGGATGATCTGTATCTCCACGACGAATCCAACCTACCACATGTTCGTGATCGAAATAATCGTCCTGATCACCATAGGCAAAATCGCGTCGCACATCCAGCAACTGATCAATCATCCATTGCATGCCTGGTTTTGGGTTCTCACCGCCAAGGCCATAATAATCACCCAGAAACAGGCAGGGGTAACCCTCTTTCCGTAGCAGGATAAGAGCATAGGCCTGTGGCTTGAACCAATCCTGCACGTATGGTTCCCCTTCGGTTAGATGGGAGTCGTGGTTGTCCACAAAAGTAACAGACAGATCGGGATATTTTTCTACCAGTGTGCTATGGAAAATATTGCGCATGTCGAATCCCTCTCCTTCCATGGCACATTGCTTCAAGTTATAGTGCAGAGCCACGTCGAAAAGATCAATCTTATATTCCACATTGTGCATATACTCTTCGATATCCATTCCGTCGTAGTAAGAATATTCTCCCACTGCATAAAATTCTTCGCCGAACTCACTCCGCACATGGTCTATAAAATCCCTGATGAACCAGTCGTTGATGTGTTTGATGGCATCGAGCCGCACGCCGTCGATCCCTGTTTCCCGAATAAACCAGCTGATCCATTTTTTTGTTTCTTCCTGCACTTGTGGGTGCTTGTAATCGATATCGGTAAACATCAGAAAGTCGAAATTGGCGAACTCCTGACCCACAGAACGGTCATCTACATCGATTCCCTTGTTGTCTCCCAGGATGATGTAAATGGCATCCTTGTTGTCGCGGTGGTTGTAATCTGTCGCGGAGAAATGCTCCCAGCTCCATTCGAAATCGGAATATTTCTTGTTGCGACCAGGGAAGGTGAAGCGAGTGAATCCCTCAATTTCATAAGGTTCGGTGATGGCCTTGTTGCGGTCGTGCGGATCTACCTCCACCACACGGAATGTCTGCAATTCATCCCCTCCCCCTTTGTGATTGAGTACCACATCGGCGTACACCGAAATGCCGTTGTCGTGTAACGCCTGAATGCAGTCGTGCAGTTCCTGTTTGGTGCCGTACTTGGTGCGCACGGTTCCTTTCTGGTCGAACTCACCCAGGTCATAGTAATCGTAGGCCGAGTAACCCACGTCGCTTGAGCTGAGACCTTTGTAGCAGGGTGGAATCCATACGCTGGTGATGCCTATATGGCTCAAATGCTGTGCATCTTCTTTCAGCCTGTTCCAGAGATTTCCGTCGTCCGGCAGAAACCATTCGAAGTATTGCATCATGATTCCGTTGGTGCGCATAATTGGTTTATTAATGGTGATTTACCCGTAAACAATGAAACTGCTACTGAAGTTTTGGAAATCCCTGAAAAAAAACTTGCGATCTCTGCTAACAAGCATAAAGGATGATCAGGAGAGAAAGAAAAAACGGTGAAAAGGGACATAAATCATAACTTATTATTACTTTTGCAGTTGCAGCAGGTCGGTTTGTCGCTCCCCGCAAGGGGGGAGGAAAGTCCGGGCAACGCAGAGCGCCATACTTCCTAACGGGAAGCTGTTCGTGAGGGCAGATGAGCGTAACAGAAAATGACCGCCCCGCAAGGGGTAAGGGTGAAAAGGTGGGGTAAGAGCCCACCGGGTGTCGTGGCAACACGACGTGCCGTACGCGTTATGGGTTGCAAGGCCATGTATACCGGATAATCAGGGTTGCTCGCCCGATGCCGGGGGGTAGGCCGCTAAAGGAGGATGGTGACATTGCTCCGCAGATAAATGACAAACGTCCCGATAATTTCGGGATACAGAACCCGGCTTATAGACCGGCTGCTTTTTTTACCAACATCAAAGATATGGGGAAGATCGGTAAAGAGAGATACCGCGAGGAAGAGGAGGAACCCGGCAGACTTGATAGGTTGAGGACCAGAGTGAAGGAGGTAATCAAGTTTTTATCTTACGACATCTGGCGTTCCAACCCTGCAACCCTTTCCAACAAGAAAAACATCCTTTACAACGCCATCAAGATTGTCATGCTCTCCGTACGGAATGTACAGGAGCTAAACATCGCCGCCAGCTCGCGGTCGCTTACCTACCGCACCCTTCTCTCCATTGTTCCGTTGCTTGCCGTAATATTTGCCATTGCGCGTGGTTTTGGCATCGAAAACATCATGGAGAGCAGTATTTTTAACCTGATGACCGGCGAGAAAGCCGACACCACAGAGGTTATTGCGGAGGCAGCACTGCCACCGGATACGGCATTGATGGGCATGGAAGTGTGGAATGCTGAAAACAGTGGCCGCATTGCTCCCACAACAGCAGGAGGGGAGGAGGTGCAGTTTCAGGAGGAGGCTACAGCGGAGGGAAGAACGCGCGAGTTTCTGGATATGCTGTTTAAACTGATCGACAATTCGCTGGAAGAGGCCAAGGGTGGGGGTGTCTTTGCCGGTGTAGGAATCTTGCTCTTTCTCTATACAATACTGCTCCTTTTTAATGACATTGAAAACAACCTGAACAAGATCTGGCAGGTGAGCAAAGGGAGGAGCATCGGACGCAAAGTGACCGATTATACTGCCATGGTACTTTTTATCCCGATCTTTTTTATTCTCGTCAATGCATTGAATATCCTCAGCTACCCGCAAAACAACACCCTCAAGATCATTTATATACTTTACCCGTTTATTCCACGGCTTTTGAATATCATCCCCTTTGTGGTGATGATTGTGATATTTACCTCCGTATACAAATTTTTGCCCAACGTGAAGGTGAAGTTTCTGAATGCACTGCTTGCCGGAGTGCTCGCCGGGGTGGCTTTTCAGTTTTTTCAGATGCTCTACCTGAGTGGACAGTTGTGGATTACCCGGTACAATGCCATTTATGGTACCTTTGCCGCCATTCCCCTGATGCTTCTCTGGATACAGCTCTCCTGGTTTATCACCCTCATTGGCGCTGAGGTATCCTACGCGGCGCAGAATGTGCGTAAATTCTCGTTCGAGAAAGAAACCCGTAATATCAGTCGCAGGTACAGGGATTTCTTTACGCTCATGATCGCTTCGGTCATTATCCGTCGTTTTGCAGATGAGTTGCCCCCCTATACGGCCGATCAGCTCTCGGAGAAGTGCAAGGTGCCTTCACGGCTGACCCATGACATCCTGGATGTGCTGACGGAAGTGAATATAATCTCTCCAACCCCCACATCCGAGGATGAATTGGTCATGGCTTTTCAGCCGGCAGTGGACATCAACCTGATCTCGGTGAATTATCTGATGGCCAAGCTGGATGAAAAAGGATCGGAGGATTTCATGATCGACATGAAGGGTGAGTTTCACGAGCATTGGAAAGTGCTGGTCAACACCCGTCTCTGCATGTATGAAAACAATGAAAACCTGTTGCTGAAAGATCTCTGAAATGCCTTTCAGATATTGAAACCATACCATGTTATATGGTTACGACAGACATTGCGTGGGAGTTTTACTTCAATGGTAACTTGAAACCATACCATGTTGTGCGGATGTGGTTCGTGTAAAGTCCTCTCCTAATCCTGTACCAGAAAATCGTACCACTCAGGCTTGAACTTTTTTACTTCGCGGCTGAGCTGCCGTGCTTTGCCATTACAAAGCCGATCGAGCAGCGACCAGAATCTTTCGCTGTGATTCATCTCCACCGTATGAGCCAGTTCGTGGAGCACCACATAGTCGATTAGCCTCTCCGGGAGCAGCATCAGGAAGAGCGAGAAGTTGATATTTTTTTGTGCAGAACAGCTTCCCCAACGCCCCTTGCTACTGTTGATCCGTATTCCCCGATAGTGGAGACCATGTTGCAGGGCAAAGGAAGCCGTTTTCATCGGCAACATCCGTTTGGCCTCCAGTCGTAAAACATGCACGATGGATTTCCGGATAAACTGTTGGCTTTCGGGTAGAAGCAGATCACACAGATGGGGCATGTAGATGTGGAGCTGTTCTTCCTTCAGCGTCAGAGCCGGTTTATCAATATAGACGCTTTTTACAATCCGTGCGCTGAAGGTCAGGGTGTTGATTCTGTCTTCTTCGGTGAAAGGTTTCTCGATTGATGGTTTCAACCGCGAGAGACGTGGCTTCATCTCTTCCAGCACCGCTACAACCTGCTCATTGCTGAAACGGGTGGGTACTGTGAGTTGAATATGGCCGCTTTTGTGTCTCGCGATTACGCGTTTCGCACTTTTGTGCGGTGTCACAATGATCCTGCCGAGCGCCTTGTCGATGAATTCAAACATCCGGCAAAATTACAATTTTTAAAACAGTAACCGATTTGTTTTTAGCAGCAATCGAATAAAAAAATTATCTTTGTACAAATATTTTGAACGAACAAGCCACATGAATTTAATCCGTTCTTTAGAAGATGTTGGCGAATACGCGTTATTGATGCGCAGGGTGTTGTCGGTACCTGACCGAATGAGGGAGTTTATGAAGGAATTCATGAAAGGGATCTACACACTGGGTGTGAACTCCATCTGGATTGTTATCATCATCTCCTTTTTCATTGGAGCGGTGATCGTGCTGCAAATTGCATTGAACATCGATTCGCCCATGTTGCCACGTTTTACGGTGGGGGTGGTCTCTCGCGAGATCATCTTACTGGAGTTTTCTTCCACCATTATGTGTCTCATCCTTTCGGGTAAAGTAGGATCGAACGTGGCTTCTGAAATCGGAACGATGCGGATTACCGAACAAATTGATGCACTCGACATCATGGGCGTGAACTCTGCGAATTATCTCATCCTTCCCAAGGTGGCTTCTTTCGTGGCTTTCATGCCGGTGCTGGTGATTTTCAGCATGTTCATGGGTCTTTTTGGGGGTTACATCATCTGCATGGTACTGGGTACACCTTCTGTTGAGACCTATGTCTATGGTATTCAGGCATTTTTTCGTGAATCGTTCATCTGGTATTCCATTTTAAAATCGATGTTGTTTGGTTTTATCATCGCATCGGTAGCGGCTTATTACGGTT
The DNA here is from genome assembly GCA_009930275.1 of Negativicutes bacterium. The sequence goes on along the minus strand of RZYP01000011.1, from coordinate 24,002 downwards.
ATACCGCCAAAGGAGGAGCGCTGGAGGTGGGTCAGGCCAGTACCAATTCAGTGGTAATCAACAGTGTGCTGATACTCGTTACCGACCTGTTGTTCACACAGCTGGCTTTGGGATAAAAAGTTCCGGTATGATAGAGATAAAAAATCTGACGAAGGAGTTCGATGGAAAGCTGGTCCTCGACAACATCAATACCACCTTTCAAAAAGGGGTGGTCAACATGATTATTGGGAAGAGTGGATCTGGCAAAACTGTCCTTTTGAAGTGCCTTGTTGGGCTAATTTCACCTACCTCGGGTGACATATGGTACGATAGCCGCAAATTCACCGGCATGAAATCGCGGGAGATTCGGCGTTTGCGCCGTGATATAGGAATGCTCTTTCAGGGTGCCGCTCTTTTCGACTCCCGCACGGTGCTCGAGAATGTTATGTTTCCCCTGGAGATGTTTTCGAGAAAAAATAAGCGGGAGCGCCGCAAACGGGCCGAGTTCTGCCTGGAGCGCGTAAACCTGCTGGATGCGGCTCCCCTCTATCCGTCGGAGATCAGCGGAGGGATGAAAAAGCGGGTTGCTATTGCGAGAGCCATCGCACTGAACCCCAAGTATCTCTTTTGTGATGAGCCCAACTCGGGTCTCGACCCGAAAACGGCACAACTGATCGATGAACTGATACAGGACATCACCGCCGACTTTGGAATGACCACCGTGGTGGTTTCGCACGATATGAACTCTGTGATCAATATCGGAGATAATGTGATTTTTATCAACGAAGGTATCAAAGAATGGGAGGGGTCGAAGACGGAAGTAATGGATGCGGATAATGAAAAACTCAACGATTTTGTTTTCGCATCGGATCTCTTTAAAAAGATCAAGGAAGCCGAAGATATCATTTCAGAAGATGGAAATCAGGAGAGAATAAATAAATAGAACAAATCCATTGCAATGGTTGTTATGCAGGGGCGAGAATACTTCCTGCAAACAATATAATCATATAAATAAAGCAATTTTTTCTGGCGGATGATGTGATCGCCGCTGATATAATTTCAAAAAATCAACATGGCTAGTATGTTAAAAATAAAGAACCTGCACGCAATCGTGGAAGAGAAAGAGATTCTGAAAGGTGTGAATCTGGAAGTTAATCAAGGCGAAGTGCATGCAGTGATGGGCCCCAACGGCTCCGGTAAAAGTACCCTTGCCTCGGTGCTGGCAGGAAACCCCAAGTTTGAAGTGACACGTGGTCAAATTCTGTTTAACGACAAAGACCTGCTGGAGATGGAACCCGAAGATCGTGCCCGTGAAGGTCTATTTCTTAGTTTTCAGTATCCGGTAGAGATTCCCGGCGTGAGCATGGTCAACTTCATGCGTGCTGCGGTGAATGAGCAACGAAAATATCGGGGCGAGGAGCCCATTTCGGCATCCGACTTCCTGAAGCTGATGCGCGATAAACGAGAGCTGTTGGGCATGGACAGCCAGCTGGTAAGTCGCTCGGTGAACGAAGGCTTTTCGGGGGGCGAGAAAAAGAAAAATGAGATATTCCAGCTCGCGATGCTTAATCCACAGCTGGCTATACTCGATGAAACCGATTCAGGCCTCGACATCGACGCACTCAGGGTTGTGGCTGGAGGTGTGAACAAGCTACAGACCAAAGAGAACGCAACCATCGTCATCACGCACTACCAGCGTTTGCTTGAGTATATCAAGCCTGACTATGTGCATGTGCTTTACGCGGGGAAAATTCTTCGTTCCGGCGGGCCGGATTTGGCCCTTGAACTGGAAAAGAGGGGCTATGATTGGTTGATTAATCCCTGATCCATCATCTGTAATTCAAATAAAATGATAGAACAACAATATATAGATCTGTTTACCCAGTTCCGGGGGGAGCTCGATGGCCATTCGGTAAAAGGAATGAACCTGCACAGAGATGCCGCACTGGAAAAGTTCAAACAGATTGGCTTTCCCACTTCAAAGCAGGAAGAGTACAAGCATTCCAACATCGTGCGTACTTTCGAAGGTGACCTGGGACTGAATCTTCGGAACATAGACATCCCGGTGAATCCCTATGATGCTTTCAAATGCGATGTACCCAATCTCTCCACGCATCTTTATTTCTTGATCAACGACAGATACTACGACCGTTTCCAGCCCTCCGAAATATTACCGGAAGGTGTTTTCGCAGGTAGCTTGCAACGTTTTTCGGAATTATTTCCCGAACAATTTACAACGCATTATGCCCAAATAGCCGATTACAGCGACAACGGCGTGGTGGCCTATAACACCATGTTTGCCCAGGACGGTTTTGTGGTATACGTACCCAAAAATGTGATCCTGGAAAAACCATTGCAGCTCATCAACATCCTGAGGGGAGGGGTTGACCTGAGCGTGAACAGGAGAATTCTGATTATCGCCGAAGAAAATGCCCAGGTGAAGCTGTTGATATGCGACCATACCGTGGATGATATTCATTTTGTGGTGACCCAGGTGACTGAAGTCTTTGCTGGTGCTTCTGCCCAGGTGGATATATACGAGCTTGAAGAAAACTCAGAAAAGGTGACCCGGCTCAACAACCTGTTTAGCGAGCAGAGAGGCCATTCCAACGTGGTGACAAGCAGTATCACGCTACACAACGGATATACACGAAACAACTATCGTTTCCGGCTCCTTGGAGAACATGCCGAGGCACATGCCGGAGGTCTGGCCATCTGCGACAAGAAACAGCACATTGACAATTTCGCTTTTCTCGATCATCTCACTCCCAATTGCATGAGTAATGAATTGTTTAAAAACGTGCTGAACGATCAGGCAACAGGTGTCTTTTGCGGCAAGATTCAGGTGGAGAAAGACGCGCAGAAGACGATGGCATATCAGAATAATCGTAACTTGCTGACCTCAGATTCAGCACAGATGTTTTCCAAGCCGCAGCTTGAGATTTATGCCGATGATGTCAAATGTTCCCACGGCCTCACCACAGGGCAGCTCGACGAGGAGGCACTCTTCTATATGCGCGCACGTGGTATCGACAAGGAAGAGGCACGCCTTCTCCTGATGGTGGCCTTTACGCGTGATGTGGTAGACATGGTGCGCATAGAAAGTTTGCAGGAACGACTGACGAGCTTGATCAACAAGCGTTTCCGGGGCGAGTTGATGCGTTGCGGGAATTGTAACGTATGCAAATGAGAATTAGTAATTATTGATTGACAAGTTAGCGCAGGATACTGACTGCAGATTATAAACAATTGAAAGAACTGGATATATATAAGATACGGGCCGACTTTCCGATCCTCTCACGCGAGGTATACGGCAAGCCGCTGGTTTATCTCGACAATGCGGCAACCACGCAGAAGCCACAATGTGTGATGGATAAGATTACAGGAATGTATTCAACCGTAAACGCTAATGTGCACAGGGGAGTGCATTTCCTGAGCCAGGCCGCCACGGATGAACACGAGGCAGCACGACGGACGGTGGCACGGTTTATAAATGCTGCATCCGAAAATGAGATCGTCTTCACGCGCGGTGCTACTGAGTCGATTAATCTGGTAGCATCCTCTTATTGCCGTACCTTCTGCCGGGAAGGCGATGAGATACTGATCACTGCCATGGAGCATCATTCCAATATCGTACCCTGGCAGTTGCAGGCGGATATCTTCGGATTGAAACTCAGGGTGGCTCCGATCAATGAAAAAGGTGAATTACTTCTGGATGAATTTGAAAGGCTGATCACACCGCGTACCAAAATTATTGCGATAACCCATATTTCGAATGTGCTGGGCACAATCAATCCGGTTCAAAAAATCGTAGCGACAGCCCACAGACATGATATCCCTGTTTTAATAGATGCAGCCCAGAGCGTGCAGCATTGTGAGGTGGACGTTCAACAAATTGATTGCGACTTTCTTGCTTTTTCCTCCCACAAGGTCTATGGCCCTACCGGAGTGGGTGTGCTGTACGGAAAAGAAAAATGGCTGAATGCCCTGCCTCCCTATCAGGGGGGGGGGGAGATGATTGCCAGTGTTTCGTTTGAGAGGACAACCTTCAACAGGCTTCCGTTTAAATTTGAGGCAGGAACACCCGATTTCGTGGGTACGACTGCCCTGGCTACCGCTTTGGACTACGTTTCCTCCATTGGGTTGAAAAATATTGCCGCATATGAGCATAAGTTGTTGCAATACGCCACGGAACGGATGCTTGCCATTCCCCGACTTCGAATTCTTGGAACCGCCGACGAAAAAAGCAGCGTGATCTCTTTTCTTGTGGAAGGTATTCACCCCTACGACATGGGCACGCTACTCGATAAGATGGGTATTGCCGTACGCACCGGCCACCACTGTGCCGAACCGTTGATGCGGGTATTGGGAATTGATGGCAACGTGCGGGCATCCTTTGCCTTTTACAATACAAAAGAAGAGATTGACAGGTTGGTCGAGGGCATCGAGCGAATCACCAAACTTTTCGCTGTTGTATCTATGTAATACTTTTAGTTTGATAGCAATTCTGGTTATTGTACCGAATATTGCAACTTTACCTGCCTTTATTTTGATGAATTTCAAAAAAAGGACAAGCAAGCGTTCTTTCGACCGTCGCAAGAATGTTTAAAAATAAAAAAAAGAATCATTCTATATAATGTTATCTCCTGATATAGAGGGGATACTTTTTATAAAATACACTGGAATATTAATAAATAAACTAACTTAGCTAAATAATGTTAACTATTAGTTTTTTTGTATAAAGTCTGAAATTTGTAGTACTTTTGTGTGTTTTACAGCACGTTTGATATAATATTTTTTGAAAAGAATGGGTACGATTCATAAACTGTATGCGGAGATATATCGGTGAGGATTATTGCGTGATGCTCTTTCCGGCTATATCGGTGTCTGATAAGTGTAATTTTGTGTCGCAAATAAACAATTATAAAAAATGAGAACAAAGATTAGTCCGTTTTTTTTCACGTTGATTCTGACTTTCTTTACTACTATTTTCATGTTTTCCGGATGTGAAGTGGATTATTACCAGGAGCCCAAAGATAAGCCGGTAAATGGATCTTCCTTATTTGGTGATAGTGTAACGGTTCCTCCCGGTTTCGACTGGGCTACCATGCATACTGTAAATGTAAGCGTGAAAGTAGATGATCAGTATAATGGTGCTTATTATTACATTGTGGAGTTGTTCGATAGCAACCCGATCTTTAATGAAAATGCAATCTTGTTAGATAAGGGAGTAGCCAAATTAAACAAAGATTATACTACTTCTGTGGTTTTACCCAAAACGGTTGAAACAATTTATATTCAGGAGACCAATCCCACAGGAAGGAAAACAATCGCGCCGGTGAATATTTCCTCTTCGTCTGTGAATTACACTTTTACAACGGTTGGTGTAACCACCCGCTTTTCCTCTGCGCAAACTGAGAATGAAACAACCCTAGGTTACTCATTTAGGGCTACTACCGACAAGTATTCTCTTCCCGCATTACCGGAAACTTATATGACAATCACCCAAACAAGCGGCAATTTAAGCATGAATTTAAACAATGGGACTTATCTTATTAACGGAAATTTTTCCGGCACGACAAGTTTTTGGGGAAAAGGTGATATTTTTGTAAGTGGCACGCTAAACGTTACAAGTGGCGAACTTCCAATTCCGGACGGAAGCAAATTAATTATTTTACCGGGCGGATCGGTGACCACATCTAAAGTAAACTCGTGGGGAAAAGTAGACATTTTTGTCGCAGGCACGCTAGGAGTAAACGGGGATTTCGGGGTACCAACCGACAGCAAATGTATTATTTTACAAGGAGGGACACTGACGTGTCATGCATTGGATGTCAAGTCGGTTTTCTATAATAACGGGCACATCAATGTGGGCGATTTGATCAAAACAAACAATGCGAAAGCTGATTTATTGAATGATAATGTGATCATTACCAATAAACTGGAAATTGCTACGGAAGGTGCGAAGATGACTAATAACGGAACTATTGATGTTGCCGGGAATCTTAAAATCAGTAATAAAAACGGTAAAATTTCCAATACCAATTCAATCATCGCACAATCGTTAATATTTGATAACGGTGCCTTGGAAAATGAGGGTGCCATACTCATAGATGGGCACACACAAGCCACCAATAGCAATGTGGTACTAACCAATAACAATAGCTTTACCACAAACACTATGTTTGTATCCAGTTCGGCCACAGTACAGAACAACTGTCATTTGAACGTCAATGATAAGTTAGAATTAGAAGATGCAAAATTAAATATTAATCAAGGAGGTCTTCTTACGACCTCTTCTCTGACAATGAACAACACCCGCGTTGAATTGGGGAGTGCGGCAATGATGGAAGTAACCGCATTGGCCACTTATAAAGACAACAATAAAAACAGCGGTCACGGGTTTTACGGAATAGGGGTCAACAAAGCTTTGTTAAAAATAAAAAAGGCTGAATATGTCCAAAAGAATGATGAAAATATCATTCATTATCAAGGTAATTTCGAGATTGAATGTTACGATCATCCCGCAGAAACTACTGACAACAAAAAGACACGCTGGACACAAAGCGGTATTACATGGGCCGGCATTGGAGGGTCATCGCTTATCATTCCTGCAACCGGATGCAACAACGGGGGTAATAACAATGCTCCCCCTCCTACTCCTCCTTCAAACCCTGTTTTCCCAATTATTTATGAAGGATCTGTGGTAACCTATCTTTTCGAGGATAGCTGGCCCTTTCTGGGAGATTTTGATATGAACGATATGGTATTGGATGTATCTCCGGTTTACAGCACCAACGAAAACAATAAAGTCATGCAGATGGATTTAAATGTGACCCTGCGGGCTTTGGGCGCATCTAAAAGATTGGGTGTAGGCATACAGCTCGACGGAGTGACTTCCGGGTTGGTGAGTGGTATTACCAGAAGCAATACTGCCGGCATTAACGGAAATATTTTCAGTCAGGCTAACAGTCTCGAAGCGGGTCAAGCCTATGCGGTGATCCCTGTTTTTGATGATTCACACGAGGCATTTGGACAATCGTCCCCCTTAATAACCAATACGGTAAAAGTATCGGGTAATTATAAAACTCCGGTTCTGGTGACTTTAAGCATTCATTTCAGCAATCCTTTAGATCGGTCAAAAGTTTCAATAGACAAATTTAATGTTTTCATCATCAATGGCGGCTATAAGACTAAAAGGCAGGAAATTCATCTGGCCGGATTTCAGGCAACCGACAAGGCAGACAAAAGTAAATTCGGTATCGCAGATGACAATTCAAATCTGAAACCCTACACCTCCAAAGATAATCTGATCTGGGGTCTTGCCGTCCCGGAATCTGTGAAATATCCCATAGAATGGGTATCAATAAAAATTTCTTATCCCAAATTTGAAAGTTGGGCAACCAGTGGCGGGTCTTCCGATAAAGATTGGTACAAAATTCCCAATACAGCCGCAATATACAACAGATGAATGTATTTACGGAAAATATTGTAACAAGTCGGCGCAGGGCCACTTTTTTAATGGAACAAGGAGTGAAAAAGAAAATCCTGATCCTTGACGATAAAATCGCCATCGCCAAGATTATTTCAGTTTATTTGTCAAACGAGTATGAAATCAATTATTTTAATACGCCCGTTAAAGGGATTGAATGGTTACATGAAGGTTATAGGCCCGATCTGATTATTTTGGATATTCGTATGCCGGAAATGAATGGCGATGAGTTTCTTTCTTATATTAAAAGCAACGGTTTATATAAAGATATACCGATTATTGTACTTTCGGGAGAAGAGAGTAGTGCCATACGAATTAAGATGCTGGAAGAAGGGGCTGATGACTACATTGTGAAACCGTTTAATCCAATGGAACTCAAGATTAGGATCAGAAAAGTGCTTAAGTGAAGCCTCCAGTTAGCTATATAGGAAAGAAGAGATGAGCAATTAACAAGGTTACTTCATGCGGATTTTGGAGTGTATAAAAAGAATTCAACCGAAATTGAAAAGCAGGAGAGAAGTGAAAACCTCTTCACTCAATTCCTATAAGTTGCCGTTCCTGAAAAGATGTTTTGACATTTTTCTTTCATTAGTTGCATTAATCCTGCTCATGCCACTCATGAGCATCATAGCTTTGGCCATTCGCATTGAAAGCAAAGGACCGGTTCTTTATAAATCGAAAAGGGCCGGCAGCAATTACCATATTTTTGATTTCTGGAAGTTCAGATCCATGTATACCCATGCTGATCAAAAGTTGAAAGAGGTAAAGAGCCATAATCAATATACCGTGGATTATCCCGAACCAGGACTTTACAGCTATGATCACGACAAAAAAGGAAGTGATGTTCCGGAAATAAATGACGAATCTTTTTTGATAGGCGATGACTGTATTGTCTCCGAAAAAGAATTCATTGTAAAGAATAGAAAGGAAAAAGGAAATTCATTTGTCAAAATAGAAAAGGATCCGAGAATTACCAAGGTGGGCCGTTTAATTCGTAAATACAGTTTAGATGAACTACCACAACTATTTAACGTGTTGAAAGGGGACATGTCCATTGTGGGCAATCGTCCGCTGCCGCTATATGAAGCAGAATTGTTGACGAATGATGTGGGTGTTGAGCGTTTCATTGCTCCGGCCGGATTAACCGGACTTTGGCAGGTGGAAAAGCGAGGTGCCAGAGGAAAACTATCCGCCAACGAACGAAAACAGCTGGATGTCTACTACGCCCAAAACAATTCTTTTTGGTTGGATTTGAAGATATTATTCCGTACATTTACCGCATTTATTCAGAGAGAAGATGTATAATGTAACATGCATAAGAACAAGATGAACAGGGCCTTTGCATTCACTATGATAATATCCCTTTTGTTTTCTCATTTCCCTGTCATGGGCCAGGAGGGTATCGAGTCGTATAAGCCCGATGACTATCTTAACCTGAAATTACCTTCTCTTGATGTTTTGTTTGAAAATGCCAAAAACAGTGCGGCGGTGGATTTTTATAACGTGAAAATGGAAGAAGAAGCCAGCGCATTGAAAACCGAGAAAAGGAGCTGGTTAAAATATTTCAGATTCAGTACGACTTATCAGTGGGGATTGATGGGGATCAATTCCTCTTTTTCAGATATTGACACCCCCCTGTTTTATCAGTACTCAGGTGCCAGGCAAAACTGGTACAATATTGGAGCGAGTATCACCATTCCATTCGATGACTTTTTTGACCGTGGTAACAGAATTGAACGTCAGAAACTGAGAACCAAGGCTACGAAGGTCGAAATGGAAAAATGGCACGAGGAACAGAAACTTAGGATTATTGAGATGTACGCCAAGGCGATGAAAGAGTTGTCGGTGTTAAAATTGAAAGTAGAAGCGCTCTCTTTTGCCAATGCACAGTTTGAACTGGCTCAGCACGATTTCCTCAATGGTAATATTCAGGCGGGAGAACTGAGTCAGGTGAAAACAATACAAATGGATGCACTTGAAACTTACGAGCAAACCCGGGCTGAGTTAAACCGTGCCCTATTACAGTTGGAGGTGTTGGCTAAAACAAAAATTATCAACCGATAGACGATGGATTTCTTGCAATATTTTTTTCGTTTTCTGCACCGGATACGGTGGTGGGTGGTAATTGCGCCTTTGGCCATTGCGGTTGTGGTTTTTCTCGCGACACGCAACCTGGAACGCTCCTATCCGGTGGATATGACCATTTATACCGGTATCGTATCCGGTTATGCCATGGAAACAGGGGAACCCAGCGTGCAGACTTCTACAGTGGTCAACAACACGATCGATAATATCATCAATATCATTTTATCGAAGGAAACATTGCACGAAGTGTCTCTGCATCTCTATGCCCGCCATATGATAAACGGGAATCCGGATGAAGACAACGAATATATTCAGGCTGTCAATTTTCGGAATTTGCAACGCATCACACCGCCCGGAGTTAAAGCGCTGATTGATACAACATCGGAAGTGAAGACCGTGGACAATTTAAAGAAATATGAAAAGGCTTCTCCACAAAACTTTGTGTACGGCCTATTTCATTGGAATCACCCGCATTATTCTTATGGCGCGTTAAGTAGGATTAAAGTGGTTCGATTGGGTAACAGCGACATGCTCAAAATTTTTTATGCGGCCAATGATCCCGGTGCTGCTTATCAAACCTTGCTTTTGCTGAACAGATATTATACCAAAGAATACAAAACCTTGCAATTCGGATCAACCAACACGGCCATCCGTTATTTTGAAGAGGAGTTGGCACGGGTAGGCAGAGAATTAAAAGAGGGTGAGGACTCGCTGACGCTTTATAATATTGAGAACCGGATTATCAATTATGACGAACAGACCAAACAGGTGGCTGCCCTGGATAAAGACTATGATTTGCGATTTCAGGATTTGCTCCTCAATTACAACAGTGCGGCTGCTTCTGTTCGTTTTCTGGAGACAAATATGGAGGAGAATATGCTGCGCCTGAAAGACAATGCCGATTTCTTGGCCAGGTTGAGTCAAATGTCCTTCCTGAACGCCAAGATCGCGGAAATTGAGACATTTTATCAGGATTCTGCCTACTCGGTTCAAGGGGGACAAGATTTAAAATCGCTGAAGCAACAGTCCGAAAAAGTTAAAAATGATCTGGTCAATTTTACCGAAAGTTACAGCAACCGGAAATATACCCGTGATGGCTATCCTACCGCCAACTTTGTCACGCAATGGTTGGATGAATTGCTGAAACTGGAAAAAGCCAAGGCCGAAATTGAGGTGATGGAAAATGATATGGCGGGATTGGATCAGCAGTATTCCCATTTTTCACCCATTGGCTCCACGATCAAGCGGCAGGAGAGGAGCATCAATTTTACCGAGCGCAATTATTTATCCATTCTAACTAGTTTAAATGCTGCCAGACTCCGTCTTAAAAGTCTCGAGATGAACTCTGCTTCCCTGAAATTGATTAACCAGCCCGTTTTTCCCTTGAACGCGGAACCCTCCAAACGGAGACAATTGGTGATGGCTGCCTACATAGGAAGTTTGTTCTTCTTGATCGGATTTTTTTTATTGGTTGACCTTCTCGACCGTACGCTCAGGGACAGGATTCGAACAGAACGCATTACTGGAGCCAAAATGCTGGGTGCAATCCCGGGGAAAGGAAAACTACGGCAACGCAAATATACCAAATTATACAAAGAGAAAGCAGTGCAATACATAGCCAATGCTTTGCAGGATTATTTCCATACCGGAGATTTATCACCCATCGTGAATATTGTTAGCACAAAAGCAGCCATGGGTAAAAGCTTGTTGGTTGAGATGCTGAACGATTATTGGACAAAACAGGGGGTTCCGGTACAGGTTATTCGTTATGGTGAGGATTTTGATCCTGCCTCGCCCGGTTATCTCTTCGCAGGAAGCATCAGAAGCCTGGCAGGCGATAAACTGGCAGAAGGACAGAAAATTATTCTGGTTGAACATGCACCCATGGAAGTGGTATCCATTCCGGCATCTCTTCTGACTGAGGCATCCGTGAACCTTGCAATCCTGAGAGCCGACCGGGCATGGAGTGAAAAAAACAAACAACTTTTTGACCGGTTTAAAGCAAAATCAGCAACAACGCCTGTTTTTGTCTGTCTCAACAATGCCGAAAAAGAAGTCGTAGAAAGTTTTACCGGCATGTTGCCTCCTTATTCTTACAGAAAACGCCTATTTTATCGTTACACGCAATTTGGTCTTACAGCATCCTGCAAATCCAATGTATGAAAGTAAGTTTCGACATAGGGTTAAGTTGGAGGAAGTTTTTTCTCAATTTCATCATCCTTCTCTCTTTGTGGCTTTTTTCGTACTTGATATTGAAAATTGGCTTATTGCAGGGACTGCTGCTGTCTGTTGTGCCGCTGGTTCTCTATCTCATGTTTCGCTTATTTGAAAGGCCATCGCTTGCATTTTTAAATGTTGTCGTAGTCAGTTATTTCATTATCGGGCTGACCCGTTACATACCGGCACTCCCTGCCGGCATTGTGGTAGACGGTTTATTGCTGTTAACACTCTTCATCATCCTATTTCGCAGCCGCGATGGGGCTATCGATTGGACAGCCATACGCAATCCTTTGACTGTCATGAGCGGCATCTGGATGATATATTGCATTCTTTTGCTCTTTAATCCTGAAACAACGCCATCAAATTGGGCTGCCGGCATTCGAGGATTAGCCGTTTATCTCTTTATTTTTCCTTTACTCACCGCTCTTTTATTAAACAGGCATCCACTGGTGAAACTGTTTCTGATTCTTTGGTCGGTGTTAACCCTATTGGCCATTTTTAAAGCTTTTATGCAGAAATATATCGGATTTGATGCAGCAGAGAAGTACTGGTTATACGTGATGGGTGGCAGCAGCACGCATATTATTTATACCGGTGTTCGTTATTTTTCTTTTTTTAGCGATGCGGCAAGTTTCGGATGTGGAATGGGCATGTCCATGGTCTTTTTTTCCCTGGTCGCTTTTTACATTCGCTCAAAACCACTTCGGTTCTATTTTATCGCTGTTGCTTTGCTGGCCGGATATGGGATGATGATTTCCGGCACGCGAGCAGCGATCGCAATTCCTTTTGTGGGTTATACGATTTTTGCCCTGCTATCTAAACAATGGAAAATTATAATCCCCGGAATTGTGTTGATCGCGTTTGTTTTTGTGTTTTTTAAATATACTTACATAGGACACGGAAATGCAGAAATCCGGAGGATGCGATCAGCCTTCCACGTTACACAGGATGCTTCTTTTAAAGTACGGCAGAATAATCAGGCGGAGATGCGTGTCTTTATGAAGGAACATCCTTTTGGAATTGGTATTGGAAAAGCCAAAAGAGCCGAACCGGGGGACTATATGTACAAATTGCCTACCGACACCTCCATGGTACACATCTGGGTGGAGACCGGTGTTGTGGGACTCGTATTATTTTTATCTATTTTTTTAGTTACCTTTGTCAGGGGCGCATACGATGTCTGGTTTAAAATACAAGATCCGCAACTGAGGGGTTTTTTAGGAGCATTGCTGGCGAGCGTGGCGGGCATGTTGGCTTGTTCTTACGGTAACGAAACATTGCTGCAATTCCCAAACGGCCCCATCATTTATATATGTATGGCTTTTATATTTATGGGTCGTAGATTTGACCAACAAATTAGCAATGGAAAAGAATCCTGAATTATCTGTCATTACGGTAAATTATAACGGGAAAGCAACTACGATGAAGCTGATAGAATCGCTCCGGGATCATCTCTCCATACCTTATGAATTAATTGTAGTGGATAACGGTTCTGTGGAAGATGAAGCTGCCGAACTGCAAACCAGCTATCCTTTTATCAAAACGATCCGCAGTGAACGGAACCTTGGTTTTGCGGGAGGAAATAATTTGGGTGTCCGGAAGGCATCGGGAAGCTATCTTTTTTTTCTGAATAATGACACGTTTGTCCGGGATGATTCCATTTCCCGTCTGATTGAGGTGATGCAACAGAATCCTTTGTTGGGAGGTATTTCCCCAAAGATACTGTTTGCCGACACGAAAGGAGGTATTCAATTCGCGGGATACACCCCGTTGAGCAGGATAACGTTGCGCAATCGCCTTGTCGGCTACAGGGAACCGGATGAGGGTCAGTATGACGAGTTCCATCCAACCCCCTATTTACACGGGGCCGCCATGTTCATCCGCCGAGAAACCATTGAACGGGCAGGAATGATGCCAGAAATATATTTTCTGTACTATGAGGAGTTGGATTGGAGTTTGCAGATTCGTCGGCAAGGCTTTCAGTTGGCGTATCATCCTTCGGCAACCATCTACCATAGTGAAAGCAGCAGCACCGGCCAAAATAGTCCCTTAAAAGCGTACTATTTGACACGCAACCGGTTGTTGTTCGCGCGTAGGAATCTAAGCGGATTGGGTCGTTTTTTATCCATTGGTTACCAGCTTGCGATAGCCATTCCCAAAGGTTGGATACAGGCCCTTTTCAGAGGACGGCCTGCATTAGCAAGGGCTATTGTACGAGGTGGCAGCGATTTTTTTAGGATGCGTTCAATGGATAAATGATGACGGGAGGGATTGTATATATACTCGATTTCGTTTTTTTTCTGTGGATGTTCTTCGGGGTGGTTTATCTTTTAATTTTTGCCATGTATGCACAGAAAAGGAAACCCAAGCCTTACCCGCAAGCCCGGAAACAGCATCCTATACTGGTACTTTTCCCGGCCTACAAAGAAGATAAGGTAATCGTGGAGAGCGTGCGTTCTTTCCTTCAACAGGATTATCCTGCCTCCTTGTACCAAGTCACGGTTATTTCTGATGGGATGAAGGAAGAGACCAATAACTGGTTGAGGGCACTTCCCGTGACCGTGCTGAACGCCCGGTTCGAGAAGAGTTCCAAGGCTGCAGCGCTCAACCTGGCAATGGATGCGCATGAAGGCCAGGCGTACGATATTGTCGCTATTCTCGATGCTGACAATATCGCGGCTCCCGATTTTCTTCAGAAGATTAACGACGCGTTTGATTTTGGAATTCAAGCCATCCAAGTACACAGAACATCCAAAGGGGTGACAACGGATGTTTCCGTGTTGGACAGGGTAAGCGAGGAAATTAATAATTCCATCTTCCGTGAAGGACATGTGCGTGCCGGCTTGTCTTCTGCCCTGATAGGTTCTGGTATGGCGTTCGATTACGACTGGTTTGCCCGTCATATACACGGGGTGACTTCTGCCGGGGAAGATAAAGAACTCGAATTGTTATTATTGAAAGATAACGTGTACGTTGAATATCTATCGGACGTGTATGTGTACGACGAGAAAATATCGGGCATCACGGCCTATTACCATCAACGCCGCCGTTGGATAGCTGCCCAGTTTGATTTGTTAGGAAAAGGAATTCGATATTTACCCCAAGCTCTATTATCGGGGAACCTGGATTATTGCGATAAAATTTACCAGTGGCTGCTGCCACCAAGGATTGTACTTGCAGGCTTTGCCTTTCTGGCTGGTGTTGCATGGCTCATTTTCGACTGGACCCTATCGCTGAAATGGTGGGTGGCGTTGTTTATATTGCTGTGTGCCCTTAGCCTGGCAATGCCGGATAAACTATATGACGCCTCTTTTAAAAAGGCCCTACGGAAGTTGCCTGTATTGTTCTTGCTTACAATCATTAACCTGTTCCGGACAAAAGGGGTAAATAAACAGTTTATTCACACGCGACACGGGGAGGAGACAAAATGAAAATCGCCATAGAAGCCCAGCGTATTTTTAGAAAGCATAGGCACGGAATGGACTTTGTCGCGTTGGAGACGATACGCGCTTTGCAACAGCTCGATCACACCAACGACTATTTTATTCTTGTACGGCCGGACGTGGATCGCTGTCTGCAGGAAACCGCCAATTTCCATATCGTGGAAATTCAATGCCCTGCTTATTTTTTATGGGAACAGGTTGCTCTCCCGCTTACGCTTGCCAAAATCAAGCCCGATCTGGTTCATTGCACCAGCAATACCGCACCCCTGTATTGCCCATGTCCCTTGCTTTTGACCCTGCACGATATTATTTTCCTGGAAAAGAAAAAAAAAGGGAATCAATCCGTCTATCAACAATTAGGGCGGGTTTACCGGCGATGGATTGTACCCCGTGTTGTTCCCAAATGCCGGCTGATCATCACCGTGTCTGATTACGAGAGAAAGCATATACAAAAAACGCTCTCTTTGAACACTGTCCCCATTGTAACCGTTTATAACGGGTTAAGTCCGGTTTTTAATCCTTCCCGGAAAGACCGGGCAATCGTTCAGAAATACATACCGGAAGCGGAATACTTGTTTTTTCTGGGTAATACCGATCCAAAGAAAAATACGGCAGGCACTTTGAAAGCGTACAGTCTCTACCTGCAGAAATCCAAACGAAAGCTTCCGTTGTTGATTGCTGATATGAAAGAATCTGTGATCGACGCGTTGCTTTCAAAGGAAGATATCGAGGGAATAAAGAGCCATTTGTATTACCCCGGATACATCTCCAACAAGGAGTTGCCCTATGTCTATGCCGGGGCTTTTGTCTTTCTTTACACGTCGCTACGGGAAAGTTTCGGCCTTCCCTTACTGGAAGCGATGGCCAGCGGAGTTCCCGTAATAACCTCCCGCACTTCGGCTCTTCCCGAGATCGCGGGAGAAGGGGCACTGCTGGCAGATCCCTCCGATCCGGGAACGATTGCACAACTGCTCATTGAACTGGAAGAGAATCCCGTTCTATATAGCGAGGCAACACGTCACGGCTTACATCGCGCCTCCCTATTTTCCTGGGAGCAGACAGCCCGTCAATTACTGGAAATATACAATCACCTTACACCTGATTAGTCATGTTTACTGCCATCATACAAAAAATTATAGTCAACCCGGTTCTTAAACAACGCGTGTTGTCTTATATGATGCATCCGGTGAAAACCCGCCCCCGTTTTTGGTTACGATGTTTGCAATTCTGGTATATGAAAAAGGGAAAGAAATCAGTTATCTACCGGAGCGTGCGAAAAGATATTGTTCCCTCCCACGTGTTTAGTATGGGCAGCTACTCGGTGATCGAGGATTATGCGATTGTTAACAACGCGGTGGGTGATATACGGATCGGGAATCATACCCGGATTGGCTTGGGAAATACGATCATCGGGCCGGTGACGATCGGGAATAAAGTGAATCTGGCACAAAATGTAGTCATATCGGGATTGAATCATAGTTTTGAAGATGCCGGGATGGCTATTGCAGACCAGGGTGTTCATACCGCGCCGGTTGTAATTGAGGATGATGTGTGGATAGGCGCCAACAGCGTTATACTGCCCGGTACAAGGATTGGTAAGCACGTGGTGATCGGCGCGGGAAGCGTGGTTACAAAGGACGTGCCTGCCTTTAGCGTTGCGGTGGGAAACCCGGTAAGCGTGGTAAAACAATATGATATAAAGAATAAACAATGGATCAGGATAAGCAAATAAGTAAACCCAGGCTCAGCGTGATCATCCCGGTTTATAATACGGAAGCGTATGTGGAGGAAGCCGTACGCTCCATCATGAACCAGACGTTTCGGGATCTCGAGATCATTATTATCGACGACGGGTCAACCGACAACAGTTTGACTGTCATAAAAAAACTGGCGGTAGAAGACAATCGGATAGCATATTATCCGCAAACGAACCAAGGCCAATCCGTGGCCCGGAATGTAGGAATTGAAAAAGCGAGGGGCGAATACATCTATTTCATGGACAGCGATGATGTGCTCGAGGAGGAGGCATTCGCAAGTTGTGTGGAAATGGTTGCACGGGAAAAGCTGGACTTCGTGCTTTTTAACGCCGAAATTTTTAACGAACATGATTACTTCGATATCCGTTTCGATTACAAAAAACCCCAACTGGACGAACATGTGGTTTATTCCGGCAAATCAATGATCTCCGAGATGTTGACACAACAGACCTACAGGTGTTCTCCCTGCATTCATTTTATCAGTTTGAAGACTATAAACTCTTTATCGTTGCGTTTCTACCCGGGAATTATTCATGAGGACGAGCTTTTCACCGCGCTTCTGTATCTACAAGCAAGCCGGGTGGGCTATATAAATAATGCTTTCTTTAAACGAAGATTCAGGCAAGATTCGGTGATGACAAGAAAATATTCAATGAAAAATGTTAATTCATACTTGGTGGTGGTAGAACAACTAAAGAATTTTTCAAATGTTGATGAGCGTAAGACAACCGATCTTGTCGACTTGCTGATTGCGTATATTCTGGACCCCAACATCTATAAAGCCAATACCTTGTCATTCAAAGATAGGATATTTATTTTCAAGCGTTGCTTTGTTAAGGGATATCTTAAGTATTTGTCTTTCAAGACGGTTGTTGTTTTGCTTTTCCCTCTTACAATTCAAATAAAGGGATTATTAAAGAAGTAATGTCATGAACCAGAGAAAAGCAGGTATTTCTCTATCTTATCTTTCAATTATATTTGCTAATATAATAGGTATCCTTTACACTCCCTTCCTGCTAAGGATGTTGGGGCCATCCGAGTATGGCCTTTATGCGCTGGCATTGTCCGTCATTGCTTATCTTTCAGTGATTGATTTTGGTTTTGGTAACGCCACTGTACGGTATACTGCCTTGTACAGGTCTAATAATGAGGAGAAAAAGCTACCCGAGCTATGGGGTATGCTGTTCGTAATTTATGGTATCATAAGCATCATCGCGTTGATATTGGGTATCTTGTTGAGCTTGAACGCAGGTATCTTTTTCCGTACGTCGATGAACGTTGAAGAGTTGGAGCGTATAAGGATTTTGATGCTCTTGATGACGCTCAACGTAACCGTTTCATTTCCTCTTTCGGTTTTTGAATCGATTATGATTGCCTATGAGCGATTTCGATTTCAGAGAGCATTGCAACTAGGAAGGACACTGCTGCAACCGTTTATCATGATCCCGTTGTTAATGATGGGATACAAATCGATCGCGTTGGTTATTTTGATAACCGTGTTAAACATCGCGTACTTATTAGCGAACCTATGGTACTGTTTGAGAAAATTACACATCAAAATCAAATGCAATTCTTTTGATATTCCCTTGTTGAGAGAGGTTGTTCAATACTCTTTTTGGGTGTTTTTGATCATGATCGTAGACAAGTTATACTGGAATAGTGGTCAGATAATTCTGGGTGCTGTCAAAGGAACAGAAGCAGTCGCCGTATTTGCTGTTGGGCTCATGTTTAAGAATTACACGACAAGTTTCTCTACCGTAATTTCAAGCGTTTTCCTGCCTAAAGTCACAACGATGGACTCTACTGCAGAAATAAACGATCTTTTTATAAAGATCGGGAGAATTCAATTTGTCATCATTGCATTTATCTTATCCGGTTTTATACTTTTTGGCAAAGTCTTCATAAATCTCTGGGCTGGAGAAGACTATAGGGATTCCTATTTTATTGCATTGCTAATTCTGATTCCCCTCAGTGTGCCGTTAATTCAAACGTTGGGGATGTCTATCTTGCAAGCACGGAATAAGCTGAAATTCCGTTCGTACGTTTATCTGATTATGGCAATTTTATGTTGTGTTTTCAGTGTTCCATTAGCCAAAGCATACGGAGGCATCGGCTGTGCAATCAGTATTTCCGTTTCTTTGATTCTTTGCAATGTCATTATCATGAATGTTTATTACCACAAAAAAATAGATTTGGATATCAAGAGGTTCTGGAAAGAGATATTTTTAATGATGAGGCCCATCCTTCTTTTGACGTTGGCAGTCTTTATTATAAATCAAAAATTGTCTCTTGCCGAGAACTGGATCAATTTTCTGTTGCAAGCGGCTATTTTTGCTATTTTTTATCTGATTGTCATATACAAATGGAGCATCAATCCCTATGAAAAGTCGTTAATTAAAGGAGCAGTTTCTAAATTGAAAATGCATTAATTTGAAAGATCAAAACTGTTATGAAGAATAAAATAATCAATAAGTTAAGAAAAATAATCAAGCGCAAACAATACAGTCTCACTTATTTTTTGAAGGAGATGACCCCAGGAGATAAAGTTGTTGTGAATTATTGGATTCCCCCGCATTCAGATCCGAGGTTTTATAATTTTGGAGATGATTTAAACCATGATTTAGTAGGTCTTATTTCAGGGAAAACTGTCATTCCATACACGTTCAGCACTGTTTCAAGATTAAAGAGGCGGGTCAATTACCTATGTATCGGGAGTGTAATTAGTCAATTAACGAACGAGCAGACCGTGATTTGGGGAAGCGGAGTTTTATCGCCCGAGCTGCCGTTAAAAAACAAACCATTGAAAGTTTTAGCAGTCAGAGGGCCGCTAAGCAGGGATTATCTAATTAAAAATGGAGTGGACTGCCCCGAGATTTATGGAGATCCTGCTATTTTGCTTTCGAATTATTACCAACCAGTTTCTTATAAGAAGAAATATAAAATTGGAATCATTCCTCATTATACAGATAAAAACAACCCATTA
Source organism: Negativicutes bacterium (assembly GCA_009930275.1). Next base: position 4,043 of record RZYP01000011.1, on the reverse strand, counting down.
CTGGATATTTATAAAGAAGAAAGCGATGTGTATATCTTCGATGTGCAGAATTACGGAAACTATAAACGATTCGTTGACACGCTTTGCTCGTGCGAATGTATAATTTCCAGCTCACTGCACGGGCTTATCGTTTCCGATTCATATAGGATTCCAAATATATGGGTGGAATTCTCATCCGGGATCTTGGGTGGGCATTATAAATTCATGGATTATCTCTTGTCCGTAAAGCGCCCGTTCGATCATTTTCCGTTTGCATTAAAAACATTCATGCCGATCGATGATTTGCGAAGCCTCGCGGACGACTGGCAACCCCCGAAGGTGGATGTGCGTGAATTGATGTCCGTTTGTCCCTTTAACTAAGTAGTATCCGCATGAATATACACGCGATTTATTTATCGTTCAGTGGCTACTCCGAGCACAACGGTATCAGTAAGAAAAAATTAGCCCAGATCAAGGGATTGGAAGAATGCGGTTGTAATGTCACCAACTGCTACTACATGGTTGATCCGGGCACCGGCCATCGTCTATGGATGGCAGATGGAAGCATCGTGATTGATCTGGGAACAGGTATCGTTGCCAAAATAAGAAAAAGAATCGACTACAGTCCCATCTTAACCTACATGAAACAGCAACGAATCTCTTTTGTCTACATGAGATCAGAGCATAATGCCAGTCCTTTCCTGATCAGTTTCGTGAGGCGGCTGCGGAATAGCGGTGTCAAGATAGTGATGGAAATTCCCACCTATCCTTATGATCAGGAGTACGATACATTCAAGGGAAAATGTTTGTTGTTTGCAGACAAGATATGGAGGAAAAGCTTGGCAAAGCAATTAAATGCAATTGTTACATTTTCGAACGAACCGATTATCTTTGGACAACGTTCCATCAGGATATCCAATGGAATTGACTTTGATTCGATCCGGTTAAAGCAACAGGCTAACGGCAAATCCAACGAGATACACTTGATTGCTGTGGCTGAAATCCATTATTGGCATGGTTGGGATCGGATCGTGGTTGGACTCGCTGATTATTATAAGTCTGACAAGCATAACGCCTGCAAAGTATGTCTCCATATAGTGGGTGAGTTTAGTGGCGAACGGGAGAGAAATGAAATAATGCCCTTGATTGTTGAAAATCAATTGAATAATTATGTAACTTTACACGGTAAATTATTTGGGAAAGAGTTGGATGAAATCTTCGATCGGGCAGACGTGGGTGTGGGCAGCTTAGCCCGGCACCGCAGCAATATTATCCGTATCAAAACACTTAAAAATAGAGAATATGCCGCCCGTGGAATCCCTTTCATATATTCAGAAATAGATGATGATTTTGAAGAGATGCCCTATATCATGAAAGTACCGGCAGATGAATCACCGGTAGACATCCATCAAGTCATAAATTTCTACAACCGCATCACGATGAATAAGGAAGAAATCCGAAATTCGGTGCGTCATCTCTCCTGGAAAAACCAGATGAAGAAAGTATTGGACTCAATTGATATTGCCGTTTATGAAAACAAGAACTCCCTTAGATAGAAGAGATTTAAGGATAAAGAAGGGTGACAGGGTGCTGGAAATTGGTTCCGGGCATAATCCCTCTTACAGATCGAATGTGATCGTGGAAAAATTTATCGATAACAACTACCATCGATCAGGAGATGTGAAGCTATATCCTCATCAGACCTTTGTAAATGCGGATGGAGAGTGTTTACCTTTTAGAGACAAGGAGTTCGATTACGTGATTTGCAATCAGGTATTGGAGCATGTGGATGATCCTGTCAAATTCATTCAGGAACAATGCAGGGTGGCTAAAAGGGGATATGTGGAGACTCCCTCCCTGGTAGGGGAATTCTTATTCCCAAAAGCTTCTCACAAATGGGTTATTCTGGATATTGACGATACACTGGTTCTGTTTGAAAAATCAAAAATGCCGGGAAATTACGGAAATAATTATGGGGAGCTGTTCCTTAATTATCTTCCATATCACTCTTTACCATACAAACTGCTCTGGTTGACAGAATCGGGTTTGATGTTGAACAAATACGAATGGACTGACGAAATTAATATTATCGTGAACCCTGATGACAGTTATTACAAATCTTTTTTCCTGGAGAAATGGGACAGGGCAATGACGGAAAAGATATTTCCGCCACGTTCCCTGTCAACGGAAACCAGTCGTTTTTTCAAGGCTTTGTTGCATACATTGCAGGGAAAGATTGAGTCTAAGTTATACCATCGTGACCCACTAAATATGGAAGAATATAGGAAAATGAAAAATCTTTAAATAAATAAGTCATTCTTTGAGACAAGATTTATGATAAGCATACGTAATAACTTGACTAAATATTTTCAATATGAGAAAAGGAGCACGTTATCTGTTATTATTATTGATTTTGTTCTTAATATCCTGCATAGACAAAGATGTGTATCAGGGTGACATCGATAACAATAAAACCCCGGAACACGTGCAATATTTATATCCGTATGGGAGTGAAGCTCAGGATGTGGTGGCGAAAATAACCCTGGAAATGGATGGTGAAGTCGACGCGGAAAAGATAAATGCCGACATACCTTTTCTAAAATACAATAAATCATGGTTGTTCATGCTCACGCAGGACGATTGCAAGCATGGTGCATATAGCACAACTTGGGCGGCAATCAACGGGAAACCGCTTTCCAATAATCCCAAGTACTATTACAATGCTGAACAACTTGCCGCCGGAGATTTACCTCCCGATGCCTCCTCCTTCAATAAGGCCCTCGGAAGTACGGATGGTACAGGACGTGAGGTAAGGTTTGCCTTTACAGTAACTTTGAACCCGGAAGAACCCTGGATGAATGTGGAAATTGATGTAAAAAAAGGGTATACGAAAGATTATTACCGGTTCCACAAGAAATCGGGACTAACCTGGAATAATGTATCGGAAATGCTGGCGTATGGTACGGGAATCGCCTTTCACGATGTAAACACGAAAGCGGTTAGCAGGGAAGATTCCATCTTAAAGCATTATGCGCTTTCTCAGCAAATTATATTGGATAAATTATCGGGAAGGGGATGTAAAACCCTGGCCGAACCAAACGGGAATAAAACCTATCCCAGAGCAGCTCTTGATTATCCCGCCATCCAGATTATGACCGCACAAAATGAGGGGCCGCCTCCTGAATTGAAACGTTTATATCCGTTTCAGGTAAATTCTGATTTGAATAAAAGTATGCTTCAGAGAGCATTTTATGACGCTCCTTATGATATTGTTTCTAAAATAGAAGCTGAATTAAGGAAAGATAAACAGGAAAGGGAGGCAATTCACATCGGTATACACGGAGCTTATCTTAATTTTGCTCAGTTCCTTCTCTGGCTAAATAACACGTATGGAAAAGAGGGGGATGACTCCGTCTGGTTCCCGTCGCTGGAAGAATACTATGAGTATAATTATTACCGTGTGCATGGCACCGTTACAAAAGAAGTAGATGGGAATATCATCGTATTAACGATATCCTTGCCTTCGGGACAGTATTTTTATTATCCTTCTACCACGGTGAACCTGTCGGGCATAAAAAAGGAACAAATAAAATCAATCGTCACGAATGATGCTGTGACAGGGCTTTCGTATGGTAATTTCAAAGATGGCCTGATGCTGAATGTCGACTGTCGTAAATTTCTGGCTGAACACGCCACCCATTTTGTGGAAAGATATGAATCATTTCGTTTCCCCTCGAACAAGAACGATGCACGTTATTTTGTGAATATGTTGAAAGAATCCGAAACGAAAACAAAATTATTAAAACGGGTTGAATAACTACCTATGAATTGAATTGATATTTCACTTATGACAACGCTATTCATGCTTTTCTGGATCTCCCTTTTCCTGGTATTTTATACCTATATCGGGTATGGGATTATTCTCTGGCTGCTGGTCAGAATAAGGGAGCATCGACGTCCGCCGCGCAGGCTTACATTGCCCCATGAGCTGCCGGAGGTGACCCTTTTTATCACTGCTTACAATGAGGAGGAGATAGTGGATGAAAAAATGGCGAACTGCCGCG
>RZYP01000258.1 GCA_009930275.1 Negativicutes bacterium | reverse complement strand
TCCGGCCATGCCTGGGGAGCCGGCATGAAAGGCGAATATGCACATTTACGAACCCGCATCCCCGAATCAGGAATGAATTATAAAGGCTATAACATTGCTATCCATGAATTTGGCCACAATGTAGAACAAACCATTTCGCTGTATGATGTCGACTATTCTATGCTTCAGGGCGTTCCTAATACCGGATTTACTGAAGCACTCGCCTTTATGTTTCAATCGCGCGATCTGGAGTTGCTGGGCATAAAGGATAACAACCCCTTGCAAACCCACATGAAAACCCTCGATGAGGTTTGGGGATTATACGAAATCATGGGAGTAGCACTTGTCGACGTGCAAGTGTGGCAATGGATGTACAACCATCCGGAAGCGACAGCCGCAGAATTAAAAGAAGCCGTAATTGGCATTGCCAACACCATTTGGAACCGCTATTATGCTCCGGTTTTCGGGATGGAAAATGAGCCCATTCTGGCTATATACAGCCACATGATCGCCAGCCCGTTGTATCTGAGCAATTACGCTTACGGAAGTATTATTGATTTCCAGATCGAAAAGTATATACTGGACAAATCCTTCAATATTGAAGTAGACCGAATATGGCGTCTGGGACGATTAACACCAAAAGCATGGATGGTGGAAGCGGTTGGAGAAGAAATGTCGGTAGAACCAATGCTTCAGGCATGTGATGCCGCGCTGAAAGTCATACAATAAAGCCGCCCCGGCGTCAAGTAGTTAATCCCCGTATATCCGGTTTTTCACGAATATATAGTATCTTTAACGATCGAACCCGGCAGAAGCCCTATTCTTTATCACGCTAAGGTTTCTGGCCGGAGTAAAATCTGTTGAAAAAACACAGTAAAAAAGGAAAAACAAACGTCTTTTTTGTCTGTTTTATGAAATAACTTCAGAATAATGGCCAAAGGAAATAAGCTAAATCAGGCAGGCAGTCCCTATTTACGGCAGCATGCTGCAAATCCAGTGCATTGGCAAGAATGGAGTAAAAGCACCTTGCAACTGGCGAAGGAAGAGGATAAACCACTGATTATCAGCATTGGTTATGCTTCCTGTCATTGGTGTCATGTAATGGCGCACGAAACTTTCTCCAATCCTCAAGTAGCAGCGTTTATGAATGAGCATTTCGTGTGCATCAAAATCGACCGTGAGGAAAGGCCGGATATAGACCAGATCTATATGGAAGCGGCTCAGATGCTAAATGGGTCAGGAGGATGGCCGCTGCATGCATTTGCCCTTCCCGACGGCCGACCCTTCCATGCCGGAACTTATTACCCCACGCATACCTGGATGGAAGTGCTGACACAAATCAGCACCTACTATTCCGACAGAAGGTCAGAGGTAATAAATCAGGCAGAAATGATTACGAAAGGGATTAATAAACCTGTTCTTCCGGCTTTTCCCGTTGGAGAAGAAAAACATCCGGACGAAACGCTCTTCAATGCTTATATACGCACCCTAAAAACCTTCACCGACGAGTTGCATGGCGGGCTAAAAGGAGCACCAAAATTTCCCATGCCCGGGGTATGGCAAGCCCTGCTGCTCCATTATTATTTCACACACGATGTTTCCAGTCTCACCGCCGTGGCTACGACATTAAAATCCATGGCTACCGGGGGAATATATGACCATGCCGGAGGGGGTTTTGCCCGATATGCCGTTGATGAGGAATGGAAAATTCCCCACTTTGAAAAAATGCTTTACGATAACGGACAATTGGCCAGCCTTTATGCCCATGCCTTTCAGTCAACCGGAAATGAAGATTATAAAAGGGTGATCGAGCAAACCCTCCGGTTTATTGAGAGAGAAATGATGCAACCTGACGGAGGTTTTTATTCCAGCATCAACGCCGACAGCGAGGGAGAAGAAGGGCGGTTCTATGTTTGGAGCAAAAAGGAGCTGGAGACCTTACTTACACCGGAACAGCAAACGCTGCTCTTCACTTATAGCAATATTACAACAAAGGGTAACTGGGAGAATGGAAAAAACATACTTTGGTTCCCCCCGCTACGTGGCCATCATTTTTCAGGCCACGAAGAAATTTCCGATCAACAGCAATCGCTGCTGGCCGACGCGTTAAAAAAGCTTTTTGAAGTTCGCAGTCAACGGATAAGACCTTCCACTGACAAAAAAATTATCACTTCCTGGAATGCCATTATGCTACATGGCTTTATTGATGCATTCCGGGCCACAGGAAACACGCACTTCCGTGAAATCGCACTAAAAAATGCGCTTTTCATAAAAAAACGATGTCTACGCAACGATGATTCCCCGTGGCATAGTTTTATTGAAGATTCAATACCTATCGAAGGC
>RZYP01000056.1 GCA_009930275.1 Negativicutes bacterium | reverse complement strand
AAAGGCAGGAGGTGTAATGGTGCTGCTTAATGAAAGAAAGAAAAGAATCCTGCAAATAATAATTGAAGACTACATTTCTACTGCTGAACCGGTTGGCTCTCGCACCATTGCCCGTAAATATGATTTGGGCTTAAGCCCGGCCACGATTCGCAACGAGATGTCAGATCTTGAACTTCTGGGCTTCCTGGAACAGCCACATACTTCAGCCGGAAGGATTCCTTCAGCCTTGGCTTATCGTTTTTATGTCGATTCCATGGTTGAGCCTGGTGCTCTTACGGAAAACGATCAGGCTTTGATTGATGCCTGGTATAGAGAGCGGATCAGGAACATTGATGAGATTTTCCAATCCACCGCAAAAATATTGTCACGCATGACCAAAAATGTTTCCATGGTGTTGGCGAACAGACAGACCAACCGCCTTTTCCGTTATGTTAAGTTTTTACCACTGGACGGGAAAAGGGCTATTCTATGTCTGGTCACTGATGATGGTATCGTGGACAACTGTGTAGTCGATGTTCCGCTAGGGATGAAACAGGAAGAGATGGATTATCTGGCAAATCGCATCAGCAATAAACTGCAGGGCTGCAATATAGCAGATATAACAGGGGAAATGTTGCGGGATGTTTACAGCGATTTGTCTCAGGATAAGGTGTTGTTTTCTTCAATTATGGAGGCGTTAAGGCATATAGGCTCAAACGATAATGAACAACGCGTCTTCTTGGGCGGAACGAGACAATTACTGAATCAACCTGAGTTTCGCAATGTGGAGAGAATCAAGGATCTTCTTTCTATACTTGAAGAGGAGAAGGTTTTGAAAGACATTCTTCATGCAGGCGAAAATTCTGGAATAAAAATCACAATAGGCTCCGAAAACAAATTCACCGGTATTCAAGATTGCAGCATGGTACAGGCTACATACCGCTTAAATGGGCGGGTAGTCGGAACGATGGCTGTGCTTGGTCCAACAAGGATGGAATATGGCAAGGTAATTTCCGTTATGGATTATCTGCACCAATATCTGAGAGCCCTGTTTGGTGAGAACAAGAATTAATTAGACTTAAAGGAGGAAGAGTGTTGCAGAAACAAGAGACACAAGAAATGCTTGAAGAAATCAAACAGGAAAATGTTGAAGCTGTAGAAACCGCAAGTGCTGCTGAGGATACGGCTGCAGAGACATCGATTCCTGTGCCAGATGAGAAAGATCAGAAGATTGACGAATTGCAAAACCGCATTTTGAGGCTACAGGCTGATTTTGATAATTTCCGACGCCGGACAACGAAGGAGCACTCCCAGTTAGCTACATTTGTTACCGCGAATGTTGTGGAGAAGTTTTTGAAGGTGCTCGACAGTTTTGACCGGGCAGAGGAAAGCGTAGCTAAGGCCAACGATATTGAAAGCATCAAGGTAGGCCTGGAAATGATACAAAGACAGTTAACACAGGCTTTTAAAGAACTGGCGGTAGAAGAAATTCAGGCGGAAGGCCAAAAATTCGATCCTTCTTTCCATGAAGCGGTAATGCGGGGAGAGAACACCGAACTTGAGGATGATACTATCGAAGCTGTCTTTGAAAAAGGCTATAAACTTAACGATAAAGTAATTCGCCACAGCAAAGTTAAAGTGGTAAGCAACAATTAGTTTTCAATTTGCTTTTAATTCAACTATAAAAACATGTTTTTGAGGAGGAATAAAAATGTCTAAAGTTATTGGTATTGACTTAGGTACTACGAATTCTGTCGTCGCTGTAATGGAAGGCGGCGAACCAACAGTTATTTCTACACAGGAGGGTGGTCGTTTAACCCCGTCCGTGGTTGGTTTTTCCAAATCCGGTGAGCGCTTGGTAGGACAATTGGCTAAAAGACAGGCTATTTCTAATCCTGACCGTACTATTAGCTCTATCAAACGTCACATGGGTACTGACTATAGAGTTGCTATTGACGACAAGAATTATTCACCGGAAGAAATTTCCGCAATGATTCTGCAAAAATTGAAAGAAGACGCTGAGAAGTATCTGGGTGAAAAAGTAACCCAGGCTGTTATCACTGTACCTGCTTACTTCAGCGACAGCCAACGCCAGGCAACAAAAGACGCAGGAAGAATTGCCGGCTTGGAAGTTCTTCGTATTATTAACGAGCCAACTGCTGCGGCACTGGCTTATGGCATTGATAAATCTAACGACCACACCGTCTTGGTTTATGACCTTGGCGGCGGTACCTTCGACGTTTCCATTCTGGAAATGGGTGATGGCGTTTTCGAAGTTAAAGCAACAAATGGCGACACTCGTCTTGGCGGCGATGATTTTGACGAACGCATTATGAAATGGATGATTGGCGAATTCAAGAAAGAGACAGGAATTGACCTTTCTGTTGACCGTATGGCTCTGCAACGTTTGCGTGAGGCATCGGAAAAGGCGAAGGTTGAATTGTCCGGCGTCCTTACTACCAACATCAACCTGCCGTTTATCACTGCCGGTGCTGATGGTCCTAAACATCTTGACATGAATCTGACAAGAGCCAAATTTGATGAACTTACGGCAGACCTTGTTGAAAGAACAATGGGACCGACTCGCAAAGCTCTGGCAGATTCTGGTCTGTCAGTAAACGAAATTGACAAGATTATTCTGGTTGGCGGTTCTTCCCGTATTCCGGCTGTTCAGGACGCTATTAAGAAAATTATGGGCAAAGAGCCACATCGTGGCGTAAACCCTGACGAATGTGTAGCAGTCGGCGCTGCTATTCAAGCAGGTGTCTTGGCTGGCGAAGTTAAAGACGTTCTTCTGCTCGACGTAACTCCATTGTCCTTGGGTATCGAGACTTTGGGCGGGGTGTTCACCAAGATTATTGAGCGCAACACTACTATCCCTACTTCCCGCAAGCAAGTATTCTCTACTGCTGCGGATAATCAACCTTCCGTTGATATTCATGTTCTTCAAGGCGAACGTGAAATGGCGGCAGATAACAAGACACTCGGACGTTTCGAGTTAGGCGGCATTCCTGCAGCTCCTCGCGGCATTCCAAAAATCGAAGTTGCTTTCGATATTGATGCTAACGGTATTGTTAATGTAAGCGCCAAAGATCTTGGCACCGGCAAAGAACAAAAGATTACCATTACTTCTTCCGGTACCTTGAATAAGGACGAAGTTGAGAAAATGGTTAAAGAAGCAGAAGCAAACGCTGAAGCTGATAAGAAACGCAAAGAGGTTGTTGAGGTGCGTAACCAGGCAGACTCTCTCTGCTACCAAGCTGAAAAATCCATTAAGGATATGGAAGGTAAAGGCAGCGAAGAGCTGGTGAAAAAGGTAGAAGCTGCTCTCGCCGTGCTCAAAGAAACTCTTAAAGGCGATGATGTTGAGAAAATCAAAGCTGATACTGAAGCTTTGACCAAGCCGCTTTACGAATTGTCCGCAGAACTGTATAAACAAACCGAAGCTGCTAAGGGTGCTGAAGGTGCTGCCGGCGGTAGTGAAAAGAAAGCTGAAGATGACGTTGTTGACGCGGAAGTTGTTGACGAAGAGAAAAAATAATTAGCCTTAGGATGGTGTGAACTTTGAGCAAAAGAGATTATTATGACGTGCTAGGCGTTTCCAAGACTGCCACAGCGGAAGAATTAAAAAAAGCATATCGCAAGTTGGCACGTCAGTATCATCCTGATGTGAACAAAGACAATCCTGAAGCCGCCGAGAAATTCAAAGAATGTTCCGAAGCTTATAGTGTTTTGTCCGATGAAACAAAACGCTCACAATATGATCAATTCGGCCATGCCGCCTTCGAAAACGGAGGCGGCTCTGGTGCCGGAGGCTTTAGCGGCTTTGGTGGCGCCGGCGGTATGGAAGACATTTTTGATATGTTTTTTGGCGGGCAGGGACGAGGCGGTTTTGGTACTCGCCGAAGCAAAAGCGGCCCTCAACGTGGTGCGGACCTGCGCTTAGATTTGGAAATAACCTTTGAAGAGGCAGCCTTCGGCGTTGAGAAGGAAGTAAGGCTTAACAGGGAAGATACCTGCGACCATTGCCAAGGCTCCGGAGCAGAGCCGGGCAGCGAAATAGAAGTATGTCCTGATTGTCATGGTACAGGTGAAATTCAGTTTACCCAGAATACCATGTTTGGCCAAATGGTTAATGTTCGTCCTTGTTCCCGCTGCCATGGACAGGGCAGGATTACAAAGAATCCTTGCAAGGCGTGCGGCGGTGACGGCAGAATCAAGAAAGAAAAGAAACTTAAGGTTAAGATACCGGCAGGCGTCGATACTGATTCACGCTTGCGTGTTTCTGGCGAAGGTGAAGCAGGTTTAAGGGGTGGCAGCAAGGGTGACTTGTATGTTTATCTCTATGTGAAGCCGCATAAGTTCTTTGAACGTGATGGAACAACTGTTCTTTGCGAAATACCCATCAATATTGTGCAGGCAACTCTAGGTGCTGAAATAAAGGTGCCAACGCTTGACGGTCAGGTTGTTATGAAGGTTCCGGAAGGAACACAACCGGGCAAAGTTTTACGGCTTAAGGGTAAAGGCATTGCCAGCCTTCGCAATGGCGTGCGCGGCGATCAACTGGTAACAATCAAGGTGGTTGTTCCGAGCAAGCTTAACGACAAGCAGAAGGATGCTTTGAAAAAGTTTGCCGAAGTCAGCGGCGATAACATCAATCCCGAAGAAAAAAGTTTCATGAAGAAGATTGCGGATTTGTTTAAATAAGGCTATATATTCCCGGCCGGACACAGACAGGAGCATATAAATGCAATGGGTTGAAGTTAGTATTCAAACTACACACGCGGCTACGGAAGCGGTAGCTGATATCTTCCATTCTTTGGGAGCTGGCGGGGTTGTCATTGAAGACCCGTTGCTTTTGAATAATTTGCGTGATTCGGGTACCTGGGAATTGTGCGCAATTCCAGAACAAGAAAACACGGAGATTGTAGTAGTGACCGCATATTTCCCCGACGATAGCGAGCTGCACGGACGTCTTTCAACTGTTGAAGAAGAGTTGGCGGCCATCGAGGAACGTATAGGTTTCTGTCGTTTTGGCAGAACCTGTTTTCGTACTATATCGGAAAAGGACTGGGAAAATGAGTGGAAACAATTTTTTCATACGACTCGTGTTTCTGAACATTTGGTAATAAAACCTACTTGGGAAAAATATGAGGCGTTACCGGAAGACAAGATTATTGAACTTGATCCTGGTATGGCCTTTGGCACAGGCACACACCACACAACTGGCATGTGCATGCGCAGGTTGGAAAAGGTAATAGAACCCGGTATGACTGTTTTTGATGTAGGGACCGGCAGCGGCATTCTGGCGATAGCCGCTGCAAAACTCGGTGCCGACTATATCAAAGCTATTGATATTGATGCTACCGCCGTACGTGTTGCACTGGAAAATGTTGCAATGAACAATTTGTCTTCTGTCATTGAAGTTGAGCAAGGGGATTTGCTTAGTGCCACCGAAGGCAAGGCTGACGTTATTATCGCCAACATCATCGCGGACATAATTATAATGTTGCTGCCGGATATTCCGGGTAAGCTTCACGATGGAGGAGTGTTCCTCGCCAGCGGGATTATTTCCGAGCGTTTGGACGATGTAACCGCAGCTGCCAAGAAGAATGGACTTTATGTAGAGGCCGTAGACACCCAAGGCGATTGGGTAGTTATGCAGATGCGCAGGGAGGAATAGTATTGCATCGGTTTTTTGTTCCGCAGCCCTTTGCGGAAGAAATGGAGATAACGGGCGCCGATGCCCATCATATATGTAATGTATTGAGAATGCATAGTGGCCAATATATTCAGATTGTTAGCAGCGACCGGGTCACCGCTTTGATGGAAATCAAGACGGCAACAGCGGACGCTGCTTTCGTTCGTTTTGTCAGGCGCATAGAACAGGTTAATGAACCATCGGTAAGAATAATTTTGGCTCAAGGCTTGGCTAAGGGCGAAAAAATGGATTTGATAGTGCAAAAGGCTGTTGAAGTCGGCGTTGATACTATCGTTCCCTTGGCAATGGAGAATTCAGTAGTAAGACTGGATAGTGGCAAGGCTGAAAAAAAGGTGGAGAGATGGCAGAAAATCGCCGCAGAAGCCGCCAAGCAAAGTAAGCGGGACATAATACCTAAGGTTGAGCGTGTTATGCGCATGGACGAGGTTTTACAAGAATTTGATTGCAAGGTGAAATTTATTGCTTATGAAGGCGAAAAGCAGCAAGGGCTGAAAAAGGCTTTGCGGGATATTCGCGACTTTGCAGAAATTTTGCTTATTGTTGGACCTGAAGGCGGAATAGCACCTAAAGAATTAAAGGCGGCAGAGAACGCGGGAGCGGTTATTGTCAGCCTAGGTAATAGGATCCTAAGGACAGAGACGGCAGGCCTTGTTGCGACTGCCGCCATATTATATGAAACAGGAGACTTGGGAGGCTAGCAGATGAGGAAAATAGCTTTTTATACTTTGGGCTGCAAGGTCAACCAGTCAGACTCGGCAAGCATGGAGAAATTATTTCGTGAGGCCGGTTATGAAATTGTAGATTTTGCTGAAAAAGCCGATATATATCTGATTAATACTTGCGTTGTCACTAATATGGGGCAACGCAAATCCCGACAGATAATAAACCGTGCGATTCGTAAGAATCCCACGGCCTTCATAGTGGTTGCCGGCTGTTATCCACAAACGGCTGCCGAAGAAGTAAAAGCGATACAAGGTGTTGACCTGATTATCGGCAATCAAGACAGAGCGGAGGTCGTTCGCCTTGTTGAGGCTGCAGCTAGTGAGCAAAGTGTCGATACTTATGACAGCGTCCGAAAATTAAGCGCGCAGACTTCTTTCGAAGAATTGCCGGCTGATTATGAAACCGAAAAAACCAGGGCCTTCCTGAAAATTCAAGAAGGCTGCAATCAATTTTGCACATACTGTATTATTCCTTATGCTCGCGGACCGCTTCGCTCACGCAGTCTGGAGAATATCAAGGAGGAAGTCGAAAATTTAGTTGCAGCAGGTTTTAGCGAAGTCGTTTTGCTAGGTATCCATTTAGGTGCTTATGGTCAGGAAATCAAAAACGGCAAGACACTAACTGATGCTGTGAAAGCGGCTCTGGCAGTACCGGGTCTTGCCAGGTTACGGCTTGGTTCTCTGGAGTCGGTAGAGGTTGGCGAGGACTTGTTGGATTTGATGGCAAGGGATGAAAGATTGCAACGACAGCTGCACTTGCCGCTGCAATCGGGTTGTGATGCTGTTTTAAAAAGTATGCATCGCCCTTATGACACAAAAATTTTTGCTGAGCTTCTCAATAAAATCAGGGCAAAACTTCCTGATGTCGCCATCACTACGGATGTTATCGTCGGTTTTCCCGGCGAGACAGAAACGAACTTTGCCGCAACGAAAAAATTTATAGCAGAATGCGGTTTCAGTAAAATTCATATTTTCCCGTTTTCACCACGCAAGGGGACACCAGCTGCTGCTTTTAGCGGTGTGATTTCAGAAAAAGTTAAACAGCAACGGGCAGAAGAATTAGCAGAGATCGATAAAGCCAGTCATGAAGCTTACTGCAACAGAATGATAGGTCAAACTGTTTCTGTGTTGTTCGAGCAGGAAGCTAAAGAAGGACTTTGGGAAGGTCTTAGTGGTAACTATATACGCGTGTATGCGTCTTGCAGCGAAAATTTATCCGGTAAGATTCGTACAGTAAGCCTCATGGGTTTGCATAAGGATGGAGTACTAGGAAAAATAATTTAATTTTATAAAATCTTTTGATTTTGCAGGATAATCGTCGCTGCTAGCGAATATGTCTTTCGTACGAGAAAGGGGGGGAGAAAAGATGGATGATTGCATTTTTTGTAAGATAATTAAAGGTCAAATACCCTCGAATAAGGTTTATGAAGACGAAGAAATGATTGTTATTCATGACGTCGCACCTGGTGCCCCCTGCCATGTTTTGTTGCTTCCTAAAAAGCATATGCAGAATATTATTACTGCTGATTTAGATATTGTGAAACATGTTATGGGTAAAGTTGGCGAAATTGCTAAACTGCTTGGCGTAGCTGAAAACGGCTTCCGCGTCGTAGTAAATACCGGAGTTGATGGAGGGCAAAGTGTAGAACACCTGCATTTCCATCTACTTGGCGGCAAGAAGCTTGGCTGGCCGCCTTGCTAGAAGCTTGACAGCTAGTGTAGCTCTGAAGTATAATGATACGGTGTAATGAATATATACACTTCCCTAGAGGTCGCTGTGGAGGGAGGGAGAACAGATGACAGAAATCAAAGTTGGCAAAACCGAGACACTTGATAGTGCACTTCGCCGCTTTAAAAGAGCAACCCAGAAGGCCGGGGTTCTTTCCGAGGTTAGAAAACGCGAACACTATGAAAAACCAAGCGTTAAACGTAAGAAGAAATCCGAGGCAGCTAGAAAGCGCAAGACCAGATAATTGGGAGGCCTCTGCATGTCTATTAAAGACCTTTTGACCGAAGATATGAAACAAGCAATGAAGGACAAGGAGAGCGGCAAGTTGCGCTTGAGTGTCATTCGTATGGCTCGTGCTAACATTAAGAACATCGAAATTGACGAAAAGCGGGAACTGAATGATGATGAAGTCCTTGCTGTTTTGATGAAAGAAGTCAAGATGCGTCAAGATTCTTTGGAAGAATTTACAAAAGCCGGACGCGACGAACTTGCGGAGCAGGCAAAACAGGAAATTGCTATTCTTAGAAAATATCTGCCTGAGCAGCTAGCTGACGATGAATTGAGAGCTTTTGTACAAGAGGCTATTGATGAAACCGGTGCTGCAAGCCAGAAAGATATGGGTAAGGTGATGGCTGCCGTGATGCCAAAAACAAAAGGTCGTGCCGATGGTAAGCGTATTAATGCTATGGTACGGGAGCTTTTAAAGTAAAAACATGATGGGAGGGTAATTATACCCTCCTTTTTTGTTTGTCTTCATTCGAAAAGTTTGCCGAACCTGCCAATACAAAGTATAATGAATATGTAATATGATTGCGGAGGTACAAACATGAAAAGATCACTGCTACTGTTAACATTGATATTTGTTTTTGTACCCTTGGTTGGTGTGGAAGCCGCCAAGGCTTTACCCATGGATTTATATCCAACGCAGGAAGATTTGTTGGGAAGGTGGTTTTTATTTCCGCAGGTTAAGGCTTTTTTACTGACAATAATTATTTTGGGAATTTTGACCGAAGTAAAGACAGCCGGTGCGGGTTTTGCAGGAGGAATTGCTATAGTTGCCGCAGTTGCTCTCTTTGGTCTGAATTTTATGAGTGGTGCCGGAAGCTGGCTGGAAGTGCTGCTTTTTATTGGCGGCATGGGCTTATTGGTTTTGGAAATTTTCATTCCTGGGTTTGGCATTTTCGGAATTGCCGGTATCCTAAGCATAGTTGCCAGTTTTTATTATGTTCTTGGTGGCAACGCCGCCGCTTTAAACTGGCTTGCTGTCAGCGTAGTAGCTGCTTTGGTTATTTTTGGCTTAGTGATAAAGTACCTTCCATCTAACCCAGCCTGGAACTTGTTTGTGCTTAAAGACAAGCAGGAGAACAAAGAAGGTTACAGCGGTGCTCCTGATATGTCTCAGTTTAATGGTAAAACGGGTACTGCGCTTACGAAACTAAGACCGGCAGGGACTGCGCTTATTGACGGAGTTCGAATCGATGTAGTGACTTTCGGCGAGTATGTCGACGAAGGTACCAGTATCGAAGTTGCCAAGGTTGAAGGAAATAAAGTTTTCGTTCAAAAAAAGCCACAATGAGGATAGCTTTTAATATATACGAGAAGGAGTTGAAATGAATGCTTTTGGAACTTGTTTTTGGTAGTGGTTTGATTATTATTTTAGCGGTTGTAGGTATTGCTCTTTTTTTAAACTTTGTGCCAATTGGTCTTTGGATTTCTGCCATGGCGGCTGGTGTCGATGTTGGTATTTTCAATTTGATTGGCATGCGGCTTCGTCGCGTTCCTGCGTCCCAAATTGTCTTGCCATTGGTTAAAGCTAATAAGGCAGGGCTGCCAGTTAATGTTAATCAGCTGGAGGCTCATTATTTGGCGGGTGGTAATGTTGACAGAGTAATTGATGCTTTGATTGCGGCACAAAGAGCCGAGATACCTCTTACGTTTGAACGTGCCTGTGCCATTGACCTGGCAGGGCGTGAGGTTTTAGAAGCGGTACAGATGAGCGTTAACCCGAAAGTGATTGAAACTCCGCTTGTTTCGGCCGTAGCCAAGAATGGCATTGAGTTGAAGGTAAAGGCGCGTGTAACTGTTCGCGCCAATATTGACCGTTTGGTTGGCGGCGCCGGTGAAGCGACAATAATTGCTCGCGTTGGTGAAGGCATCGTTACTTGTGTTGGTTCATCAGCTGACCACAGCGAGGTTCTCGAAAATCCGGATCATATATCCAAAACTGTTTTACAAAAAGGGTTGGATGCAGGCACGGCCTTCGAAATTTTGTCCATAGATATTGCGGACGTTGACGTAGGCCGCAATATCGGTGCGGAATTAATGACAGACCAGGCAGAGGCGGACAAACGCATTGCCCAGGCCCGTGCGGAGGAACGCCGCGCTATGGCGGTAGCTAAAGAACAAGAAATGAAAGCAGCCGTACAAGAGATGCAGGCCAAAGTAGTAGAAGCCCAATCAGAGGTTCCAAAAGCGTTGGCGAGAGCGTTGGAGTCTGGGAACCTGGGTGTAATGGACTATTATCGGATGAATAATATTATTGCTGATACAAAGATGCGTGAATCGATTGGTGAAACCGATACAGCGCAGGGGCATTCAAAAGGTGATAATATAATATAAAATAAAATGTCAGTGAGGGAAAAATGGACAATATTTCTTTTCTGATTTTCTGGGGTCTTATTATTTTCGTTTTGCCTAGAATTTTTGGCAAAAATCAAAAAAAAGGCAAACGCTATGAATACCCCGATGAAAGGGTAGATGATACCAAAACGGAAGAAGCAACGGAGTCTGATAACCCGTGGCTAACATGGGGTTTGCCTGAAAGGGCTCAACTGCCTGAAGAGCAAAGACCGGTTGCTGTGAATGGGAATACATATGGATTGGTTGCCAAAAAAGAAAGCCAAAAGAAAGCAACCAAGACGAAGAGCGTCTTGGAAGAAAAGGCT
>RZYP01000257.1 GCA_009930275.1 Negativicutes bacterium | reverse complement strand
TTCGTGGTGAATACCAAAAAGTATTACCTGCATAACGCCAGGGTCGGTCTCGAACCCGGTCTTAGGAATGTTAGCCAAAAGGCAGCCAAAAGCAATCGGAGATAATAAGAGCGGTTCAAAACCTTTACCAATAGCCATGTATAAGAGCAAGCAGCCAACGAGAATCATAATGCCGTTACCCATGGTAAATGCTGCGAATCCGCTATCATTCCAAATTGCCATTATGGCAGTTATAAATGCTTCCAAAATTCTCACCTCTATATTTTATTAAAAAACAGATTAAACTTCTTTGGTCGGATCAAACTTACGAATAAGTACCATCAACAGCCCCAAAACGTATAAAACAGCAAAAACAATAGTCATATTAATTATTGCTATCAACCAGGGGTTAGATGTCACAGAAACCATTCTGTCGCCTCCTTAAAACGTTGCGAAACAGTCAAGCATTAAAATGCAAAAGGTCGCAGCCGGTTGGCTCCGACCTTTTGTTCAGATTACATCATTTACCAGGGAAGAAAGGCCAAACCATCGGGATAACAATAATAGATACGATAAAACAGACGACAACTAAGCCTGTACCAGCTTTAACATAGTCATTAAAACGATATCCGCCAGGTCCAAGTACCAAAGTATTCGGAGGAGTACCGACAGGAGTTGCAAAAGCACAAGAAGCTGCTACTGCAATTGCCATCAAAACCGCATGCGGGGAAGCACCCAATTGTTTAGCAATAGCTATGCCTATCGGGCACAAAAGTGCTGCCGAAGCCGTATTGGACATAAATTGGGTCAAACCGCAGGAAAGCAGGAAGAGTACGATGGTAACAACCATCGGAGATGGTGCTCCACCCATTAAACCTACTGCCCAAGTGGCAATCAGTTTACCTGCTCCTGTTACGTCCATAGCTTTGGAAACAGGCATCATGCCTGCGAATAAGAATATGGTAACCCAGTCAATAGATTGATAAGCTTGCTTTTCAGTCAGGCAACCGGTCAGCACGCAAACAATAGCACCGATAATAGCTGCCATTTCCAACGTGATCCACTTGAAGCCCATAGCCATAACAAAGATTACTACTGCAAGAATTGCTCCGGAAATCATTTGTTTGGTTTTGCTGACTGCCGCACCTGCTTCAATTTCTTGCTCAATTTCCTGCTCAGCATCAAGTTCCCTTTTCGGCAAAGTATATTTGCCGATAAACATCATATAAATAATGCCAGCAACAGTAACCGGAATACCAATATAGGCAAATTCAAAGAAACTAAATGGTTTGTAGCCTGCTGCTGACAAAGCACCGGCAGCAATGATATTAGGTGGTGTACCTACAAGAGTTATGATTCCGCCCATACCAGCAGCAAAAGCCAAAGGCATCAACTGTCTGGAAGCCGGTATTTTAGCAGCAGCGCAAATACCGAGAACAACCGGCAACAGGCAGGCTGTCGTACCAGTGTTAGACAAAACAGCAGACAACCCTGCACCTACCAGCATAATACCAACCATCAAGCCATTCTCGCTGGTACCGGAAAGTTTTACAACAGTAGTACCAATTTTTTGTGCGAGTCCTGTATGGAACATAGCTGCACCAACAACAAACATACCGGCAAAAAGAACAACTGTGGAGTTAGAAAGACCGCTGAAAACAGTCTTGACAGGAATAAAGCCGAGAAGTCCGCAGGCAATGGCTCCACCCATTGCCGTAACTGCTAAAGGTATAAGTTCCGTAACAAAGAATAAAGCCACTACTGCCAACAAAATTAGACACTTTACGTCTGCACTCACTATAAAGCCTCCTTTTCATAATAAACATATTTTTTGCTGCCATTCGTTTTCCCGTATTCGTAACTATACTAAGATATAACGAAGAACAGCGCTGCAATATATAACTCACCCCCTTTACCCACGGATAAAGGATACACTTTTTTTGTGTGTGAGAGCATTGTACTAAAGTCATATTATTTCGAAGTATTTTACAATTATGCGACCTAGGGACTATGACTTTAGTACTTTTTTTGTTTTTGCCTCCCAGTCGTATAAGTTTAGTGCGTTTTGCCTCCTCTACTAATACCTTAGTATTAGTAGCAAAGTATTAGTACTAAAGTTATAGGAAGCTTATTCGTACCCTAAACTTATTGCTGGCATACGTCCAAAGCTATATACTTAGTTTATAAGATACTCTTGCTGTTTATAAATCTAAACTTAATTGCAAATGAAATCATTATTGTAAATAATTGTTGTATAGAATAAAATATCAGAAATATAGGAATTATAAGAGGTGCAAAATATGGGCAACTATTTTTCCACGCAGGAATGGCTGAAATTTATAGGCA
>RZYP01000256.1 GCA_009930275.1 Negativicutes bacterium | reverse complement strand
ATTTTTGAGTTTCTTTCATTCTAAAAGAATCACCGTTCATATTTATTAGATATGCTTTATGGGTTAATCTATCTACCATTGCGGCCGTGAGGATTGGATCTCCGAAGATTTCTTTCCATCGATCGAAAGCCAGATTGGTAGTAATAATTGTTGCTTTTCGTCCAGTCCTTAAGGAAAGGTGATTGAACAAGGCTTCAGCACCATCTTTGTTAAAGGATACATAACCAAACTCATCACATATTACCAGATCGTATTTAATAAACTTCAACTCCAGCTGGTGCAGCGTTCTGGCCGAACGGCATTCCCGGATCTGAGTAAGCAACTGGGGGATGGAAGTAAACAACACATTATATCCCATTTTACATGCATTAATACCAAGGCCGATGGCTATATGGGTTTTTCCGGTTCCCGGATTGCCGGCAAGGACTATATTCTGAGCGTTTTTAATAAACTCAAGAGTTTCTAATTCAGGCAATACGATTCTTACATCATCGGGCAGTTCTTCCCGGTTCAATTCCTGCAGGTATTTATACTGAGGGAATCCGGCACGTTTAACATGAGCTTTTTTACGATTCTCTTCTCGATGTGCGTCTTCATTCTGAAGCAGGGTGAAGAGGAACTGTTCATAGCTCCAGGAGTGGCAAACAGCTTCCTGTGTGGTATCTTGCAATGTTTTGCGAATGGAAGGCAACTTCAGCGTTTTCGACAAGTCTGTTATTTGCTGCCTTAGGTTGGATTCATTTTCTTTCATTATTATACTATTTTAGAGTTGTTGTTCATCATCATAGACCACATGGATAATTGCTTGATGGCAAAATCTTCTATCTCGTCTTTTTGTTCATGCTTGTAAAGCGGAGGTGTTTGATTGAGCCTGTTATATAGCAAGGTTGTAATATGTGCTGCTGTAACTGTTTTGATTCCGGACTGTTCGGCTTCTTTGCCAGCAAGAGCGATTTCATCGTAAGAGATTGCATGTTCTTTTGCGAAGATAAGCAGGTCAACAAAAGACTTTCCATTATCCGTAAAGTACTTATAATACAGCTCTTTGATTGATTCCGGAGCTTGTGATAACGCAACAGAACCACTTAAAGCACCCGGTTTTCGCTTCAGTGTCTGTAGATAATGATTGAGATTGAGCGACCAGGTTGAATAATAAGAACGTTCATGTTCCGCCACAGGGGCATTGTCCATATATATCAGTAACTTTTCACTGAATATTTTAACCTCGACCATTCTGCCTACCAACGTGTCGGGTACAGAGTAATGGGAGGTATTCAATGTGATGGTAGACCATTTATCTACTTTGAGTTCTCGCCTTTCAAAACAACCCATTGGTGTTGTATAGGGTAACAGCGAGCGAAGATCTTCCTCCAGTTTTGGCCTGATATCTTCGGATGCGTTTAGCTTCCTGCAGGTCTGGTGCAGATGCTCCGTTGCCTGTTCTATGGTATCAAAAGTGTCTTTTAGGCAGAAGGCTTTGCGGCGCAAAACCTCCACCGTACGTTCCACATGTCCTTTTTCGTTTCCTCGTCTGACATTACAGAACCGGTATTTGAAGCCATAGAATGCCGTCATTCGAAGAAGAGCCTGGGTTGGTTCCTTTTCATTTCCGGCAAAAGAAGCTACGGCTACACGCATATTGTCGTATACAACTTCATGGGGAACACCTTTACATTCTTCAAAATAGTTGGCGTGAGATTCCATAAAGGCCAGCGTGTCTTGCCGGTGAAACAGATCCCCCCAACGGCCATTGCTGCTACATAAAGCAAATGCGGACATGTACAGTTTCTGCCAACGACCCGCTATGCAAAGCTTTACTTCCCCCCAATCGAACTCCGCCTTCTCACCCGGGATATAACCCTGTTTGATAAAGCTTTCCTTTTCTTTTTGACTGCTTTGGTTGCTGATATAACCACATACTGTAGAATAGGATATGTCATAACCTTTTTCCACTAGCAACTCATGTATATCTTGTTTGAACATACGCTGCTTATGACGCCCGGACCGTTTCTTAATTTCGTTTTCCTCCAGACAATGGTCTATAATACGGATGATATTCTCGGTAAGACGTCGTTTGGGACGATTTTCTGTTTTATAAATTGGGGGCGTTAATATATACGCCTCTATCCTGGATTTATCCCCTTCCTGTTCCTTCAGGGCTTTGGTATACTCATCCAGGATACGGTGAACCGTAATGCGGCTAAAACCTAGTCTGCGTGAAATTTCCCTTTCACTCAAACCCTCATAATTTCGTAATCTGATAATTTCTGATTTGTCTTTCATGCTAATCATTTTATCTCTGTGCTGGTTTTTACATCACAAAGAAATTAAACGTTATGGAA
>RZYP01000255.1 GCA_009930275.1 Negativicutes bacterium | reverse complement strand
ACCGGGATAATACTATCGAAGACAAGAGTTCTTTCCTCTTGTCCTTCTTGTTTTGTGTGCTGCTCGATTAACTTCTCAAAAGATTTTTGAGATATGTTAGAAATCTCTAACACATTTTCACAGTAGTTCGGCATATCATTAGTGGTGAATGTCAACCATGATGGCATAGTATCCATCAAGTTTGGTAGGCACCTTGTTAGTTGAATTAGTTATGTCGTAAACATTAGACTCCCATGAGAAGTCATCGTATTTACAGTTAGCATAGAGCTTAGCGTAGTAAGCTGAGCTTGGCCATGAAGGCTTGTTAGCTTTCTTTAAGCGAGTCTCTTTCTTACGTTCGTGAACCATTCGCTTGTAGTAATCTTCAGCCTGTGAATCCATGTCAACTTCCCATTCTTTGATAATCTTTTTGCATTCAATAGCAAGATAGATATTATCGTCTTCCTCTGTTTTATATGGAGTGTCATCTGAATAAGGATTCTTACCAGTGCCACCAAGAGTTTCCCAGATTAGTTGATAGTCATCAGCTAAATCTTTGGGAGACATTTTTTGCTTTATTCTTTCGTATAATTTAGAAGCTTTAAGAACCTTAGCTGAGAACTTTTTATATAGGGGGTGTAACATTTTATTCCATCTACCACCTATAGCGTACCAATCCCAGACTTGTCCTTCATAGTCTTCTAAAAAAGAACGTACCTCTGAAAGAGCTGCGTCCTTTTCTTCTGCTTTTACAAGCATGATTATTCCTTTGTGCATATTTTTAATAGCTTAGCGTCAAGATAAGTTCTTGATTTCGCATCAGCTTTATAAATCTTTATACTCTTCTTGCTGAAAGTTATCATCTGGTTTAAGAGTTTCGGATACATGCGCGACGGTTTCGTTGACGATGTCTTGTTTTAATTCTTCATCAGGTTTGTTGGCAAATAATTCTTCTAATGCCCAAGTTAAATATTGAGCGTCAGTGCCATCCCATTCCTCATCGTCATCAGCATCGTGTTCTTTCATATTAGAAATTCGTTGGTCAACTTCTTCTTTGTCCTTAAGACTTAAAGCATTATATGTTTCTAAGTCTTGTTTGTGACAAGCATCTCTATTAGATTTAACAATAGCAAGAGCCTGGTCAGTGGCCATCTCTAATGCATTGGTTAGATCAGAAGTGCAAAGACCTCCGTCAATTTCCTCTTCATTTTCTAGATCGTATTTAGACGTATCATAGATTGAATAGTAATAACCAGGATAATTTACTGAACGATAAACCTGAATGGTTATGCTTTCCATTTCTTTTATTTTGCTCATACGTTTTGTGATAAACTTTCCTGTTCATCTTGCTTTAACTTTTCGTTAAGCAATTCGATGTGTTCAGGATTGTTCATTGGATTAGTAAATAATCTTTTAGCTTCAGCCTCGCCAACGGCAAGGAGTTTGTCACATGAAGGGCAGAAGTATTGAGGTTCTGCAAGGTCATCTCCATATTCATTTAGCTGAGCGCCGAAGGCATCGCCTTCTGGAAAAACAGTGTAATAAATAACACTATGTCTTTCTTCTATTAGATTCTCGATCATCTCATTACAATGAGGACAGATCATTGAATCATTCATTTCTTCTTCCATAAATTTATTTAGGCAACTGATAGTCCTTGAACATATCCTTTGCCATTGTTAAATAATTATTTGGTGCCTAGTGAAACTTGGATTTCATCTAGACTCTTAGGGTAATAAGTTTTATCGATCTCGATGCCAAGCCCGACCGGCCCTACAATTTCAGCCAATTCTTTTAAGCTGAAGTCGCCACATTCATCGCAGTGATCTTGATAAAGTGAGACATACCCAGAAACAATTACGTCGTCTAAGACCCACCCTTCACTTAGAAGATTAGCTTTGTCATCTAGTGAATAGGCGGCCTTAAAGTCTCCTTGTTTTCTTAGTCTCCATTCGGTTATTGATTGACCAAACCAATAGCCTCTGCCATTTGGATTAAACCATTTAACAGGGTAGAGTTCTGTTTGGTTGTTAGCCAAGACTTCCTCTAGTTTGGGTCCAAGTATTCTGTGAACACTCTTGTCTAGGTTTCGTAAACCTTGATCGAACATAGACTGTCCACCTTTAGGACCATCCTTGATATCATCCCAGGTTATTTTGCTCAAAGCCTCAGTGATTGCTGCCGGTTCTTTAGTTCCTTTCTTGAAAGGATCTAGCCCGATAGTTCTTAGATAACCAACAATAGTTTTCTTGGTGTCTAAGTGTGCAAACAAATCATAAGACTGTGATCTAAATGCCCCAGAGATTTCTGTCTTTGGTGCACCCGGTGTCTGATGTTTAACCATAAAGTCTTCAAAGATTTTGTGGTTAAGT
>RZYP01000254.1 GCA_009930275.1 Negativicutes bacterium | reverse complement strand
GGCTGCGCGAAACAAGAGTAAATTGTCATTCAGTCGAGCGTACAGCTTGAATTATCCAATAATTCAGATTATACTTAATTATATAGTTAAACTGCCAGGATTACGCGCGTTTGTCTGCAAACAGCCTGCTGGCGAGTAGTTTGGGAATTTTTAGTGTTGTATAGAATTGAAAAAATACAATTTCCTAAAGGGGGAAAAGTATGATGAAAAAATCTTTACTACTCGCCATGGCTGTGACTCTCAGTATTTCATCAACAGCTTTTGCTGCTAACCCGTTCTCTGATGTGCCGGCAGGCCACTGGGCCTATGCTTCCGTAGCTAAATTGGCTGCCTCCGGTATTGTTGAAGGCTATCCTGACGGCACCTTCAAAGGTGACAACCTGATGACTCGTTATGAAATGGCTCAAATCGTTGCCAAGGCTTATGCCAAAGGCGGCATCGGTTCCGATGACAAATTGATGGCTGAATTTGCTGACGAACTCGACAACCTCGGCGTTCGCGTTGCTAAACTCGAGAAAAAAGCTGACAATGTGAAAATTACCGGTGAAGTCCGCGTAGGTTTTAAACATGTTGAAAACAGTGACGCGCCTTACTCACATTCAGACTTATTGAGAACCCGCTTATATTTGCATGGTGCAATCAACGACAACTGGACTTATGGTGCAATGCTTGAGAATACGCAAAACTGCGAGACTACTGCGGAAGAGAATACCACTTCGTTCCGGCGGGCTTTTGTCAAAGGCAATATCGGCGGCGCAACTGTTACAGCAGGGCGACAGGCGTTCACAATCGGACAGGGATATGTTGCTGACTTGACAGGCGACGCTGTGAAAGTGGATTTTGGCAATAAGTTAAAGACAACTCTGTTTGCCGGCCGTTTTGATTCTGTAGTTTATGGCACGCTTAATCGGGCTGAGTGGATTGACAATGACATTTACTACAATGACAAGGCTAATTTGTATGGTATAATTCTTAATTATTCATTTAGCGATAAGCTTCACGCAGAAGGCGGTTTTTATGCCCAGGAAGGCAACGACCCGGTTGCTGCCATTGGAAATCCCCATGGCATTGAAGAACAAAGGATTTATACGCTAGGGATAGGCTACAAATTTGACAAAAATATCAGATTCTATGGCGAATATCAAAAAGCAGATAAAGATTGGCATGAGGTTATTACCGGCATCGATTCACATTTATTAGGCGATGATGGTTGGGCAGCGACGCTGACTTATAAGGGTGCAGATCCTGCCCAAAAGAATTCATGGGGCGCTTATGTTACTTATTATGATCAATCAGGAGCCGTTGTGCTTGATTCGCTTTGCGAGCTTGAAGATAATTTAACCCATCCGGCATTGGGTATGAAGGGTTACGAAATCGGCATCGGATATACCGTTTTTAGAAACATAGTTGCCAAGCTTACTTATTGCGATCTGGAGAACGCTGATAAATACATGGACACAAGTGCCAACTTATTCTGGGGTACGGTCACTTGTACATTTTAAAAAATTAAAGTTATAAAAAACGCAAAAAGAGGCGAGCACATGCTCGCCTCTTTTTGCGTTTTCAGGCTCCTCCAGATGGCATGACAAGGGGACGGTCCTAAATTGTCACATTTTGAAACGTGACAATTTAGGACCGTCCCCCGCTTAGGTAGGCTAAAACTAAACTCTACTTATTATTCCCCTTGATATTCCAGTGGCTCTTTCGATTTGTCGTATTGAAAGGCCTTCTTTTTGTTTTAAGGCAGCAATAAGTTCATTGCGTTTAACTTTGGGCCAACCAGCAACTAAACTTGGGTCAAAACCGTTCGTATATTTGAATATTATTTGCCTGATTTTACTTTCAGATATAGCTAAATTATCAGATATGTCGAAATTTGCTGTTGAATATAACTGGTGTAAGCGTATCCATTCGTCCCGTCCGATTAAACCTAATGAAAATGAAGTATTGGTGATACCATTGCCTTTTAAATAATCCTTATAACTACTAAAAGAATAATCTTCAAGATTCTCAACCAGGCCTGCTTTAATAGGATTCTGATGTATGTAACAGACTAGCGGAACAAAGTATTGATCTACTTCCACAGGAATGCTTTTGTACCTATTTGCAATTAATGCACCGCTTCTTTCATATTTTCTGTTAAAATACATAACGTATTTCGTCAAAAGACGTTTCATAATAAGAGAAATATCACCAGTTTTACTTTCTCTTAAAAGCAGATGCACATGATTAGGCATCAAGCAATAAGCGTGTAATTCAAAACATAAGTTATTCTTCAAAGAAGTCAAAGTGTTTAGAAAGTAACTGAAGTCATTATCTTCCTCAAACAAACTTTGATGATTAACGCCACGGAAAAATGTGTGGTAAAATCCAGT
>RZYP01000253.1 GCA_009930275.1 Negativicutes bacterium | reverse complement strand
TTAGGATGGTTCTTAATCCACGGTCTCAATTTCAAATACACCTCTTCGAGAATTTCGACATCTTTCATGTTGTACGCTTCCATGTAGTCAAGAGCTTCTTGTTCCCCTGCAAGGCATCGCTTCCACAAGTTGAAGTTGGTGTCACTCTTGTGTTCTATGCCGAAGTACCCCGCAAGAGCATCGAGTTTGTTGGAAGAAAATCCGAACTCTTTCCTTGCTACTTGGAGGGTGTCTATCTGCCTATAAGGAGTTGGTGGCATCAGCCCGTTTATGATGAACCTGCTGTTTAACTTGGGGGTGTCGAATTTAACCCCGTTGTGAGCAATGATGATGTCTGCCTCATTAAGTAGATGCCATATAGACCTCGTAATCCTTGCGTCGTCTTCCCTTGACACCTCTTCTGGTGTTAGGGCATCACTCATCATGTTCGGATTATTGAGCCACTTGGCGCTCCATGACAGCATGAACCACTCTGATATTGTTTGGTCTAATGAGACATTCTGCTTCCATCTGCCCCACGTGTATGAAGCCATTGGAGATGTCTCTATGTCGAAGATGAGAATCTTAGGGTACTTGCTTTTGTCTATCTTTAGACCTATGATGTGTTCCTGCATGGAGCGTTGGTTGTTCAGCATCTCTCGCTCTCGGTCGTTTATCCTGACCCTATACTTATCTGTTCCTTTTCTCTTGTTATAGCTGTCGATGTTGTGCCCACGTATGGAGGCAATGAATATCATCTCTTCATCGTTCAGCGTCTCTTTCTTGTTAATCATGTTTCAAAATTTAAATTTAATGCCAACCATGTGCCCGCTTTGATTATCAAATGGCTGATACAAATAGTTGTATTCTACTCCCGTGTTTTTTATGAAGAACCCGCCACCGACTCCGGCTATCCCGAACGTGTTATAGGATGCCGAAAGAAAAGGAGTGAACAGCTGTTTTTCCCTTATTATCTTTTCAGTGTTGATAGGTGTGTACGTGTATCTGAAAGATTGTAGTCTATTGTACTGGATGGACTGGCTTATATCCAATACACCCTGTTCGTTGTTGAACACGTTGAATTGGTATTCCCTTTTCGTTATAAAGTCCTCTATTATTTTTGCCGTGTCTGGGATGGTCGAGATGTATTCCGTTTCGCTTACCCTTATCGTGTCGCTTTTCCAGAATATGTAAGGCAGAAATTTGATATCCCCCTTGAATTCTTTCTTCACTGTCAGAAAGTCGGGATTAAGTGACCCGTAAACCGTTTCTCCCTTCACCTGCTTGACGATCTCCCCATTTGAAGTGGTAGCCTTTCCAATAAAATATCCTGCCGCAAAAGCGATTAAAATGAGTAATAGCCAGTACCTTGTTTTCATGGGTAGTATCTTTTGTGTTTTTCCGGCATGCTGTTTCTTAATGCCGTTTCGATTTCCTTCACTGTAATGTCCAAATCCTTGTTCAGGTCAAATATTTTGTTCTGTTTTGCGACAATATCGGAGGTGATGACAAAATTAGGATTACCCATCGCCTTTGGATAGAAGACGGCCAGATAAACATCTATCCAGCGTTTCATCTTGCCCTTGTACGGCCTTAGATAAGCCAAGACGTAGTCCAGCTGCTGAACGTTGTTCATTCGCTTTAGGACGTCCGTGGTCGTGCCTAACGCTCTCGCCGTGGATGGCATGAATTGTATCAGGCCTTGGGCACCGCTTATCGGATTTACCGCCTGCGGGTTCAACTTGGATTCAAACCACATCACGAACATTAGCCAATTAGCCTCTATCTTTAATTCATTACAAATGTTGTTCACCTTTTCGGTAAACTCTTCCCTGTTTTCTTTTATGTATTCTTCGAAATTCATGCTTCCTTTTTATATGTACCCAACCTCGGTTTTCTCATCTGGCACTCTGACACAAAGCAGATGTTACTTTCTGCAATCTTTCTTTCCTTGATTTCGTTGTCGATTGTCTTCTGCATTCCGCTGATCTTGCGGTCGTTCTCGCCAACCTTAAATTCCAATGATTTGAGTTTCTGATTAGCTTCTTCGAGTGCGGATTTATATCCGTCAATTAAACCTTGCTGCTGCTCGATAAGTTTGTCCTTTCCCTCGATGATCTTATTAAGCCTGTCCTGCTGCGAACCGATCAATTCCATCATCTTGTTCATCGCTTCTGTAGAGCTGTCCACCACGTCAGCCTGCGAACTTGCCTTATCCTCCTTTAGCTTGAACAACCATGACACCCCACCACCTGTGAGCAGTCCGGCCAGTGCCGAAATAATTACCTCCCATCCCATTATGCTACGATATTAAAAAGTTTATATTCCTGTTAGTTAATACTTTTTTTACATATGCTATGTCCGCATCTTTATCTATTTTATATACCATCGACGACTT
>RZYP01000055.1 GCA_009930275.1 Negativicutes bacterium | reverse complement strand
TTATCGAAAATATTTAAAAGTACTTTTCGAAAAACAGCAATCTCTTCTTCGGTACAATCAGCCAACATATCTTGGCTAATACGGTTCATGACATCATGAATCTGCAGTTTCATGCCTTTGGCATTTTCCGTAAGATCGATAAACAATTGTCGCCGATCCTCCGGATGCTCACACCGCAATAGTAATCCAGCTTTCTCCAACCGGTCGATAACCCCTGTCAAAGTGGAATTATCCATATAACACCTTTTGCTTAGTTCTGTGATTGTAATGCCATCACCATTATATAAAGTATATAATACAGCCATTTGCCCAGGCGTAATATTAAGACCTTCGTTTATTAATAACTTTTTGGTGTAATTATGGTGTTTTTGCTCTGCTTTAGCAAGAAGCAAACAAATACTATCAAAAATCTGCAGCATATTTATTATCCTTTGTAGAGATATTTTGTGTACAAAATATATTTCGAGTGTAGTATAACATTAACAATTAGAATTAACAAGTTCCAAATTCAATTACAGCGCATTTTGTCCGTGCGCTTGATTTATGCCGCCGTTGGATAGGCTTTGCACAAATGTCGCTTAACACATTGGAACTCAAGGAAAAACCGGGCATTCCCAAAGAATATACTATCGCAGCACCACTAGTCATCCGGCACCCAGCTAAAATATCGCCCGATATTATCAAAAGAGAACCAGAGATCATGTTCTGGAAATAAATGTCATAAGAAAATTACTGCAAGGCATGAAAAAGGCTGTTCCATTGGGGAACAGCCTTTTTGTATTTTATTGAGATTTTTGCCGTTGCTTAAAAAGTATGTTCATACCCAAGCATGAAGTTTCTGCCCAGGGTGTAGAAACTGGAAGTTGCGCTAGTCGTGATATCCCGTCTATCAAACAGATTGTCTACGTTTAAGAATACCTTGCTGCTCTTATCCGGCTTGTAGGCTACGTTAAGATTAGTGAACAAATATGGTCTCATCGATTCTTCCGAATCAATATCCCGTGTTCTTTTACCTAGATAGTTGAGATTAACAGCGCCATTCCATTTATCTTTGCTATAGCTTAAACCGCCATTAAGCTGCAGTCTGCCATAGTAATCACGCCATCTTCCTTCCGTAGTAACATTGTTTTCGGTAGTCGTGGAATACTTTTTCGGATTACTGTAGGAAACGCCCCAGTTTCCAGTAAAACCACTGCCCATATCAACCGCACATGTTAATTCTATCCCGGTATTTTTAACATCTTCATTAGTATAAGTAACTTCATCCAAGCTTGTCCATTTAGACTCAATACTGTCATCAATCTCATAATTATAGATAGCCAAACGCCATGCCTTATTGTCGACATTCTTCTTCAGACCGACTTCATAATGATTGCCATGCTGCGGTTTCAAATCAGCATTGCCTACAATATTGCCTGAACCGAACATTTGCGTGAAGGTCGGCATCATGAATGATTGCCCAGCTTTCGCATAGAAACTGGTATCCTCGTCCAGTTTGTTGATATATTCCAATTCTGGTGTGAATTTGCTGTAGTTGCTGCCGTCAATATCACCGCCTTCCGTTGAACCTGTCCAGGTTTCACGGGCACTGAAAATAAGATTGGACACCTTATTCAAAGCATGATTATACTGACCATACACTGAATACATATTGCGGGAATAATCTCTGGTCGAAGAAGTATACGCGCCACTGGAAACAGTCAAAGAATCTTCTGTATAATCACAGGTATCACGCTGTACGTTAAAGCCCAAAATCGCTGTATCCGTTTCCAGCTTCCAGTTTTTCTGTGCATCCAGTCCAATAGTTTTACTATCATAACCTGCATTACTCAGACTCTTCATCGTATCCAGATAAGTTGTAGGATTTTTTGTGCTGTTCCTGGCTTTAGTGAAATTATTTTGATCTGTATTGGTATACGATAAAACAGCCTTAACAGAATGGTCATCATAATGAAGCTGCGTTAAATTTGTTTGCACCGTATAGATGGCATCTTTGTTAACTGCCCCATTTTGCGGTTCGTAACGATAAACATAGTGAGCATTGTTTTCATTATAAGAATTTGATAAATAAAGCTTATCGTTAAAATCATAGCGAAGATTAAAATTATTATGTTCGCCTCTTGTAATCGTAAAATAATTGCCTACCGGGCGACCGCCTGATGGGTCAGAGACATTATCAATATCACCGATCTTATCATAGCTGTAGGTAAAACCAAGCTTGCCTGTCTGAGTACTTACAGAATGACTTTGTTGATCATAATTGCCAAAGGATGTTTTGACACTATTTTCGCGTTTGCCTTTGGTTATGATGTTAATGACGCCGCCAGTAGCTTCAGAACCATACAAAACAGCGCCGCCGCCGCGTACGATTTCAACGCGCTCAACCAATTCTGTAGAAATATTTTCCAGATTATATCTGCCGCTTTGATTCAAAGGCACGCCGTCAATCAAAACCAATGTTCCCTTCTCCACACCACGAATGACGATCTTGCTGTTCATTGTCCCCTGAGATGTGCCTTTAGAACCTTGTGATTGATAATATAAACCAGTGCCAAATTTAAGAGCCTCTTGAATATTAGTACCGCCGGTCGCCACAAGCTGTTCGTGCGTTAATATCTCAACAGCAGCGGCCGTATCCATATCTCGAGTCTCCATCCTGTTAGCAGTAACAAGCATCTGGTCCAATGTAAAACTGTTCAAACCATCACTTTCTGCCGCCTGTGCGACAGACGCAGACATTACAGCTCCCGTAATCAAAAGCGCCATTAAGCTGCTCAGTCCTTTTGCCCCAAACATCATAAAATTCCCTCTTCTCAACATATATTATTCTTGATCTTTTTGAGATGCTTGCCATGTTACGCATATCAAAAAGTGAGAACCAAAATAAAAAAACCTTTCCGCATACAAGCAGAAAGGCAAAAAGGCATAATCATCCCTTATTCCTATCCCTATCACTCGTAGGCTACAGAAACGAATAAATCAGGCAGTTCTTCTGACTCAGTTTCATCGCTCCTCCCGCCTTCCCAGTTTCCCAGTGGCATTATTGAGAGTTGCTCGACTTTACAGCGGCGTGACCGTGCTGGTTTTGCACCAGCTTATCTATTAAGTGAAATCACACCTGATTCATTGCTCTATTAAATTATTAGTAATATAACACTAGCTTTAGCGGTTTGTCAAATCACTAGTGAGTTAACTTTGCCGCAGCCTGCCGGCCATCGGCTGCCACATGAGGCACGTTTCCTGAATTCAGTTCAGAGTTCTATATCTTGAAACATCTTGTGTGACAGCCAAATGCCGCAAATACCTGTCGCTGTCTGTAATAATCCAAAAACAATATTTGCAGCATAAGTTTGGTCCATACCAAAACCAAGCAAGTTAAACATTATAATCATCGTCAGCCCCATAACTATGCCGCGTGCTAGCGCCGGCAATAGAAGAATCAGATAGGTCTTCTCCCCTTTAACAATGCACGCACTATAGACAGCCAAAAAAATTATATTCCCCAATAATGCAGGTATTATAATCAACGGATGCCAGAAACTTTGCTGGACAAAAGCAACAAAAACCATCAAAAAGGCCATCATCAAAGCATAAGGCAGATTTGTCATCCGGTAGCAAACCACTAAAATGGCATTAAGCAATGAACCTATTATTAAAACAGTTACCGGCATGGGCAATGGCAGGATAAGCCGCAATTCCTGTGCGACGATCATCGCTGCCGTCAATAGAGCCATCCTTACCATCATTTTCGTTGACATCAGATTTCCACCTGATAACCCATCCTGATAACAGTGCCCGGCAGAGATAAATCATCATTTTTTTGATTAAAGATATTATCAACCCCAAGCATAATTTTCTGACGAGCATCCAAATCCTTGGTAATAGCAAAATTGCATAACGCATAATTATCATCTTTGATGACAGCAGCGCTCGGCTGGAAATAGTAGGAACGGTAAGCATCAACACCAAGCTGAAGTTTTAGGCCTTTTTCCGGAGAATAATTTAAATACGATGAAATTTTATGTCGGGCTCTGTTATACAAACGTTTGCCGGTCGAACTGTTCACAGCATCAATATAGGTATAATTGTTATTCCAGCTTAATTTACCGCCCAAATCGCTGTCAGTGCTCAATTCTATCCCCTGAATTTCCGCTTCTTTTATATTTTCGTATTGAATAGTATTGCTATTCTGCCATACTTCGTCAATCATATCTTTGATCTTGCTGTAAAAATAAGTTGCTTTTCCAGAGGTATGATGCCAATCTTTTTCCACAGAAAAATCATAAAAGCTTGATTCTTCAGGATCTAAATTAGAATTGCCACGCAAATTAACCATGCTGCCATTACGGACAACATTCAAATTCAAATACATCTGATTAGGACTGGGAACTCTGAAGCCAGTGCCAGCATTAAATTTTAAACGCAGATCATCAGCAGCCGAATAAGTAAGACCAAGTTTTGGATTCAAATCGCTGCGGAACTTGTTGCTGTCATCAAAACGCAAGGCATTTACCAAAAACAGTTTAGGTGAAAATCTCCACTCATCCTGCAAATAAACAGCTCCATAAGAAGTAGTCGTCTCTGAGCCAGCAACCATTTTCCCTTTCAGAACTTTCGAGAAAACACCTTCACCCGTGTCAATTCCTGTACCACGGTACAATTCATAGCGATATTCTCCGCCAACGGTTAGTTTGTGCTTCTCATTGATTGCAACACTTTGACGGGCTTCTATGCCTGAATTAGTTGTATAGCCGTAGACATTTGCGGTATATAAACCATTTTTTCTGTTAATAGTATCATTGTATTTTTCCCAGACAGTCCTATATACATTGACAAGAGTCTCTTGCTCATCCTTATCCTTTTGATAGCTGAGCTTATAGTTCTGACGTTCATTATTTTCTTTCAAGTTAGTTTGCATCAAATAATTGTTAACGCCCAGGAAAGTACTATATTCATCAGTTTTTTCCTTGACATAAGAAGCGTCCAGCAACCATTTTTCTTCATCATTCGGCTGGTATTCAAAACGTGCAGCGGCGTAATTGCGTGTTCCAAAAGGATAATAGGTAGTATTATTGCTCTTATACCAGGCATCATTCTTATCTTGCTTAAACGTCAGCGTATATCTGAACTTGTCTTGTTTACCAGAATCATAATTCACAGAATAATTGTCGCTTTGATCACCGTGCGACGTCAGCAAGTTTTTGTTTAATGCCAGTTTTAATCCCTGTCTTTCACTTTGTTTGGTAATAACATTGACAACGCCGCCCAAAGCATCTGCCCCATATAACGCACTGCCGCTGCCACGTACAATTTCAATCCGCTCAACATTATCTAGTGCAATACGATCCAATTCGTATGTTGCGTCAGGTTCCGAAGGCAGCCTTTGCCCATCAACCAGGATTGTAACATAACGTGAATCAAACCCACGGATGTTTACTGACCTGCGACCACCGCTTCTGCTAATTGCGACC
Organism: Negativicutes bacterium; assembly: GCA_009930275.1. The sequence goes on along the minus strand of RZYP01000055.1, from coordinate 5,949 downwards.
CCCGGCAAAGAATCCAGTACATCCTTCAGCGACTGGGCATTTTTAATTGCAAAATCCTCTTTAGTGATTACAGAAACATCATGAGGCAAATCTTTTACATTTACGGAGGATTTAGTCGCTGTCACCAATATTTCATCAAGCCTGAAATTTGGCTCCGAAGCCCAAACAGCTGTCGAACAGCCAAAACAAATTACAGACGTCAAAACCAAAGCGGTTTTTTTCATATACGCACTCTCCCTATCATCAGCTTTTTTTGTACCATTCGCCCTGCAGTTTTTTTATTACTCCGCCTTGCTCAGCTTTATGACATGGATTAAAACCATTGTCTGTCAAGCTTTTTCTGATCATTCTCTTAGGCATGACAATGGCAAGTCCCGCCAGATGACTTGAAAGCCAGCCCAAGATAGCTTCCTTCGGGTACGTCATATCATCAGATACCTCATGGCTTACCAGATACAAAAGAGCGTCTTCATTACATGCCTGATAAATACGTCTTACCAAATCATTAAGCTGCGCGCCTGCAAAATCCAGGATGCCGGAAGCAATTACTAAGTCGTAACCTGTGCCAATATCATCTGCACAAAAATCGCCGGGCATAACATTCAACCGTTCTTTCAGATTTTCTTTGGCTATTTCAGCCTGTGGCACATCGATGACAGAAGGATGCTCAAAAACAACGCCCGTAACATTCTTAAACTCTTTTGCCAGTTCAATCAGCATACGCCCCGAACCGCCGCCTAAATCCAAAACATGTATTCTGCCGTCAAGCGGCAATAACTCAGCAGCCGACTGCACAAAAGACCTTCCTCTGCCTGTCCTGATTTCCACTGCCGCCAAGCGCGCCAATTCATGAAAATCGTAAAATTCATGTGGCAAAAGCTTGCCTCGTTCCGCCGTTGACCCCTTGCGTACAAATTCTTCAATATTACTCAATCCCGTCTTTTTCTCCCAAAACAAAAAATACTCTCCCAAATATAATTCGCTGTTTTCCGAAAGATATACCCTGCTTTCAGAACTATTCACAAATCTATCATTATTGATTTGCAAAACTCCTATACTGACAAGTGCACGCAGCAAATAGTCTAAATTAACAGCATCAAAATCCAGCTGCTTACTTAATAATTCTGCTGTAACCGGTTTGTCCAAATGAGTAAATAGCTTCAAACGCAAACCAGCAAGCAAAACCTGTGTTTCTTTCTGTTTTTGCAAGAGCTGATAAAAAAACTGCGGACTCAACATTTCTTTGACCATTTCAAACCTCCTTGAAAAATAATAAAACCACTGCTCCGCAAAATGGGTAAGCAGTGGTCAAAGAATAGCATACAATCAGGCAATCCCCTCCCCATCACTCGTAGGTAAAGCGGCGATTCAATGAAGGCAGTTCTCCTGGCTCGGCATCATAGCTCCCTCAAACCTTCCCGGCATAAACCAGTGGCATAATCTTGAGTTTGCTCCTCCATACAGTGGCGTGACCGCGTCGGCTTGCAACCGACTTCTCTATTAAGTCCTTAGGACACCATCATTGGCTTTATTTTTTTTACATGAACATCTTAGCAAGATAATTTATTTTTGTCAACCTGGTTTACATTTTCTATATTGCTTAACCTTATTCTTACTGTTAAAATTAGACTATGGATAAGCAAAATGAAATTACAGGGCAGTTTGTACGTTTAATCGAAACAATTGCCAACAAAAAAATGAAAAAGTTGGACTTCGGCAATGGTGTCATCCTCTATCGCGGGGAAATTCATCTAATCAAAGCTCTAGGCGATAATCCTGGCATGTTTATATCGGAGATTGCTCGCTATTTTGGTGTTTCACGCGCCGTCATCTCTAAAAATATCGCCAAGCTGGAATCTCAGGGTCATGTCATAAAAAAAACAGATGAGCAAAAATTGAACCGCGTCAAAGTTTACTTAACGCCATTGGGCGAGAAAGCCTATTTGCAGCACAAGTTGTTCCACGCTAAAGAAGATAAATCAATGTTCGACTTTCTCAATAGTCTAAATCAAGATGAATTAGCCAATATTTCTATCTTTCTTAAGCAAGCCCAAAAAATGATCAATAATCATTTCTAAATAATGCTTTTTGCCAAAAAAGAATCACCTTTCCACTTGTTAACATAGCAGTCTCAACAACTCTATTTTAACGGAAAGGTGATTTTTTACATTATTTCACTTTAATATATTTTTTATTCTGCTACTGCTGCGCCTTGCTCAGTGAAGTTGATTACTTTGTTCGCCGGCAATTCTATTGTTTGTCCTGCATTCTTCCATTGTAAGACCTTTTTGGGATTACCAATCATTACTTCTCCGGCAGGTGTCAGGTTAACTGTACTTTTTGCTTTAAATTCCACAAAGCCTGCGTTTTCCATATCGATGGCATTATTCTGCCATCCGACAGGATGCAGTTTGGTATCTTCCGACAACGTACCCGTTTTCACCGCGCCATTGTCGTAAAAAGCCAGTACAGAACCACTCTTAAAAGCTACATACCCATATTGGCCTTCGCCGATACCAACAGCTGTCTCGTCAGCAAGAGTACCGTTTAGCACTGTCCCCTGCTCGCTGAAGGTTACCTCGGTACCATCTTGATAACGAATGTGCCCATAACTGGGCAGAGCCATATTATAGGTGGTGCCATTATTCCAATAACGGTAGTACCGCGGGAAAAAGAAACTGCGGCCGGTATATGCTGATACCAGATAGTAATCATTGATGATCCGCTGCCAGCCTTGCGGCCGCAGATAAGTATCACTTGCCAGTACACCCGTTACGACCGCACCCTTTTCATTCAGGCTGACAGTCGTACCCTTGGCAAATTTTACCTGATCACCAACAGACCACCCCTGGGGATAAAGCTCTTCATTTTTGCTAAGCATTCTGCTTGCCGGAGCGGCAAAGACATTGCCGCAAAAAGCACAAAGGCTGATGATGACAGCCGCTTTGGACAAAACATTTTTTGCTTGCATTCTGATCGCTCCCTTTCAGAATTATATATTTAGTTTAGATGCTTGCCGGAGCTTCAATCGTCTTACCCATGAGATCGATTACTTTAAGAAAACCGTCTCGATCTTTCAATTTGCTGCCGATAGAAGTCGGCATGCATATAACTTTTGCTCTGCCTTCTTTAGCTAAGAATGTCCTGACAGCAGGCGGAAAGGTTCCCGCCCAAACAGGAAAGACCAGTATCAGTTCTTCATCAGCAGCAGGTTTGTTGTACCTTGCCGGCCGCGTTTCATTTTTAAAAGCCTCATAACCCGCTTTCAGATAGCCCATTGCGCCCTGCCAATCCAAGTCATCCGCTATTTCCTGTGCTTTAGTGCCATAGCGCTCAGCCAGTTCTTCTGCAATTTTCTTGCTTCTGCCCGTCCTGGTAAAATAATATACTTGCATGCTTCACCCAACCTCCTTCGCCTAAAGCCTGATTTCGATTACATTGTATTACAAGCGGCAAGGAGATACAACCTCAAACTCACAAGTGATTGTTCATTATTCTTCCGAATTATTCATCATCGCTTCGATTCTATCTGCTCCCATAGACTTAATCATTTGTTTAATCATGCTTTCAGTCATCTTTCCCAGCATAATTTTTACATGCTCGGGCATAGCATCAACTGCTTCTACCGCTTTTGAAGCCGAAAGCTGTGGGTACATCTCTTTTACGACTTTCATCAGTTTATCACGGGCAGGATTAGACTTGCCAGGATGCGCTGTGTCCTGTGCGGCAATATCCTGCTTAATAGTATCATCTTTATCCAGCAAGATGACCTGTATACATTCCAAAATACTTTGTGCTAAATTCACCTGCCAGAATTGACCGGCGACAGTTAATCTGTAAATCACACCATTAAACGTCAAAAACCCTCGATTTTCCCACAGTTCAAATAACTCTTTAAGCTCTGCTAATTGCTCATTGATTTGCATTAGTTTTTGCAGATCAAGATAACCTTGTTCAATTTGGCCCAAAACAGCATTAGTAATAGGCTGCAATGGTGATTGCCGCATAATAGTCATCAAAGGTTTTTGTCCTGCAGCAACCAAATCTTCATAGGCCTTGATGTTTCTTTGCTGCATCATTGAATAACCGTCCAGCTTGCCGCCCGCGCCGCAGCCAAAAGGGAAAATTGTACACCCCTGCTTAGCCAAAGTATTATAAAGACTGCGTTCGCGATTATCACGACGCCAATGACAGGCACTTAATCTGGTATAAGGGCGTTTGCTCACATATTCATGTGCAAAGCTAAACATCTCAGCCTGCTGAGCTGTAGTAGCTGCGGGTGCCATTCTGCCCATCTTGATGGCCTTATTCAAATCGCTGTTTTCATACACATTAAGTTGGTACAAATCCATGCCATCAACTTCTACCTGTTCCAAAAGCTCCAGGTCTTCTTCCCATATCTGCATTGTCTGGTCAGGCAAACCATAGATAAGATCCACAACGATTGCACACTGCTGCTGTGCTCTCAAAAACTTTAAGTTTTGTAAAATTTCTTCTTTACTGTCTATTCTTCCCAGTTGCTGCCTTACCTTAGTGTTAAAAGACTGCACACCAAGCGATACCCTGTTAACACCATTTTGCAACCAAGCCTCAATTTTAGGCGGGGTCAGATCGTGAATGCGTCCTTCCATGGTCATTTCATAATCATTAGCCAAATTGAAACAAGTTTTTATCTCACGCAAAAGCCGTGCCGCGTTTGCTGGTGAAAGCGAGCTAGGCGTTCCTCCGCCGAGAAAAACTGTGTGAATGATTCCATCTTTAATTCTTCGGCTATTACACGCACTGCGTATTTCTTTGATTAAACAATCTATGTAATAGTCTTCTACATTTTGATTGGTTGCATTCTGAAAAAAAGCACAATATAAACACTTCGTCTGACAAAATGGTATATGAATGTACAATGCCTGCTTATCTATCCTTGTTACCGGCTGCTCAAGCAATTGTTTCCATACTGGCTGCGCTTTTTCAGGCATTACTGCCGTACCGTCCAAACCAGCGTGAACAGTGCGTTTGCTGTCAAATCCATAGCACAACGGATTTTCCGTTTCATTTCCTAACAGCAATTTTTTTCTTTCTTCGTCTAAACTTAAAAAATAATCTTCCAGATGCACTTCATGCGCCTCCTCTTTAAATCTGCGAAACCCAACTATCCGTAAAAACCTTTTACAAATAATATTTTTGGTTAGCGCTCGCTAACTGTTATACATACTAACATAAGCTGCTGTTGTTAGCAATAGGTAACTAATATAAAGGGGGACGGTCCTGTAATATAAAGGGGGACGGTCCTGAATTGTCACATTTTATATGACAATTCAGGACCGTCCCCCTTTGTTCACTTTATTCAGTTAAATAAATTGGCAGCCATTAGCCCAGCAGTTTCTCTGCTTTGGCAATATTAGCACGAATAGTATCACAGCACTTTTTGAATTCTGCTTTTTCATCTGCTGGCAAATTATATTCCATGACCTGCTCTACACCATTGGCACCTATCACTGCCGGACAGCCGCAGAAAATACCTGTCTCACCGTATTCGCCATCAAAGGGAACGCTGGCTGCCATAATTTTGCGCTCATCATGCAGAATAACCCCAACCATTGCTGCAGCCGTAGAGGCAATGCCGTATTCAGTACATTGCTTACCTTGGTAGGTAACCCAGCCGCCTTTAATCGTCTTATTTTTAATATCTTCTTTATCAAAGACAAAACGCGGGTCATCCTGCAAATCAGCCAAAGACTTACCGCCAAACTGCATCAAAGACCAAGGAACCATCTGTGCATTACCATGTTCGCCCATCATATAGGCATTGAAAGAATGATGTTCAAGACCAGTCTGTTGAGCAATAGCACTGACAAGACGTGAAGTATCCAGCCCAGTGCCGGTACCAAGCACATGTCCTTTCGGCAGCCCGCTCTTCTTGGCAATCAAATAGGTAATAACATCACAAGGATT
>RZYP01000252.1 GCA_009930275.1 Negativicutes bacterium | reverse complement strand
TACCAAAATCTCTAAGCAAGGTAAATTTGCATTACTTGTTGTACTGCTTTACTCATTTGCTGCTCTCAATGCTCAGTCATATCAATATAATGACGCATGGGGCAAAACCGGAATCACTCTAAAAAGCGAATCTCATCAAAGTGTGAGAATTAATTTTTCAGTAACCACACTCAATTTCATTGATCACGAGATTGATGGTGTTCCAATGAAAGACATTTCAATGCCACAGGTTTTTCTCCCAAACGATGAAGGGATGCCTAATCTCCCGGGTTTTAGCCGTACAATTGCTATTCCCGAAGGTGCTACTGCCAAAATCAATGTAAAAAGCTATCGCACTGAAACCTTAAAAGACATTGCCATTGCACCCGCACCACGTATACCACTTGATACTGAAGACGGTCCTCTGGAATACAACAAAAATGAACGCGTTTACAACCAGGATGCCTATTATCCATCCGAGCCTTTCCTGCTTTCCGAAATAAAGGAGTACAGAGGTGTGGATGTTGTAATCTTTGGGATAACCCCATTTCAATACAATCCGGTTACCAAAGAGTTGATTATCTATCGTGATGTTGATTTAGAAATTGTATTTGAAGGCGGAAACGGTCAGTTTGGAGATGAACGTCTTCGCAGCCGCTGGTTTGATCCGATCCTTGAAGATGCTATTCTGAACTATAGCTCCCTGCCTGTGATTGACTACAGTGCCCGCATGCAGCAACTCAATTATACCGAAGATGACGGATTTGAATACCTGATCGTAATTCCGAATAATCCGATCTGGCTTCCTTATGCAGAACAAATCAAAGAATGGCGTACAAAACAAGGTATTCTTACCGGGATCAAAACACTGAATGATATTGGTGGAAGCACTGCTACTATTCTGGAAACCTATTTCAACAATGCCTACAACACCTGGACAATACCTCCGGTGGCTGTATTGCTTATGGCCGATTACGGAACAGATGCCAATAACAGTATCATTTCACCTATCTGGGATAGTTACTGTGCATCCGACAATGTTTTTTCCGACGTCAATGGCGACGATATGCCGGAAATGATCTTTGCCAGAATGACGGCTCAAAATGCTACTCACCTGCAAACCATGGTTTCCAAAATGCTTGACTATGAATCCGATCCACCTACTGATCCGGCTTTCTATAACAATCCTATTACCGCTCTTGGCTGGCAAACCGAGCGCTGGTTCCAGATTTGCTCAGAAACTATCGGCGGATACTGGCGCGCAAATGACAAAGAACCCGTTCGTATTAATGCTATTTATAGCGGAAGCCCCAGTACAGTATGGTCAACAGCTACCAACACTGAACAGGTAGTCAGTTATTTTGGTCCTAACGGAATGAATTATATTCCTGCTACACCTGCCGAACTTGGCGGATGGACAGGTGGGACAGCACAGGGAGTTATCAATGCCATTAATACCGGAGCATTTGCTTTGCAACACCGCGACCACGGTGGAGAAACCGGTTGGGGTGAACCGGATTTTCAGAGCAATCATATCAACAGCCTGACAAACACCGAAAACAACGAATTTGTCTATGTTTTCTCAATCAATTGTCTTACCGGTAAATATAATATGTCAGGAGAATGCTTTACTGAAAAATTCCATCGTCATACTTACAACGGACAAAATGCAGGTGCACTTGGTTTGATAGCTGCATCCGAAGTATCATATTCATTTGTAAACGACGCTTTTGTTTGGGGGATGTTCGATAATTTCCACCCTGATTTTATGCCTGATTATGGCAACTATGTTCAGGAACGCGGATTCTTACCTGCATTTGGTCAGGCTGCCGGGAAATACTTCCTGGAACAATCACAATGGCCTTACAATACAAGTAACAAAGAGGTAACCTACAATCTGTTCCATCAGCATGGCGGTGCATTTATGCAGGTTTACACTGAAGTACCTCAGGTAATGCCGGTTACACACAACCCGATCCTTTACAGTGGAAATTCATCATTTTCTGTTATTGCGCCAGAAGGTGCTTTTATTGCCCTTACAGTAAATGGGCAAATTATTGGAACAGCATTGAGCACCGGTGGTGCCAATACCATTGTTATTGAGCCTCAACTTCCCCCAAATACTATGGTTGTTACGGTTACCAAACAAAACTATTTCAGGTATGAAGCCAATGTTGACATCATACCACCAACCGGACCATATGTAGTCGGTGATTCATACATCCTTCACGATCCTTCAGGAAACAATGACGGACTGATGGATTATGGCGAAAGCTTCACCCTTGACATGATTATGAAAAATGTTGGCGTTGCACAGGCCACAAATGTATCAACTACCATTTCAACTACCAGTGAATACATCACCATCACTGATAATTATGCATTTGTCGGAGTTGTAGCACCTAATGCAACTGTTACAGTAAACAA
>RZYP01000251.1 GCA_009930275.1 Negativicutes bacterium | reverse complement strand
GCTACCAGATCGTCATATTCAGCGTCGGATATTTCCGGCATATCCAGGACGTAGTACAAATGTTCATGCCGCCTGATTTGCTCCCGCAGGCCTTCAATTTTTTCAGCCGCCTGCGTTTTAAATAAATCCTCCATCCGAACTGCTCCCCTTCCCAACGCTTATAATCAAATTTTCTTCAAAACCGCATATTTCGTTAACAAGCTGCGTACACCTTCACCGGCAAAAGCAACTTTTACTTCCTGTCCGTCAGAATTGTCCTTAGCACTGACGATAGTGCCCAGTCCCCATTTAGCATGTGTGACCTTGTCGCCGACAATAAATTTGCCTATTCCTTGGCCTGATGGATTCGCCGGCACGAAACTCCTGGCAGGTTTGATCAGCCAGTTCATTTCACCAACTTTTTCCTGTTTTCTGTTACCGTTATCCTGCCATATCCGCTGCTCAACAGCTTTTTTCTTAACAGTCAGAAGCGCGCGCGGAATTTCCTTCAGAAATCTTGAAGGCGGATACATGACAGTATGCCCGAAGACCATTCTCATTTTGGCCCCCGTCAGGAACAAATGCTTTTCCGCCCGGGTAATGCCCACGTAGCACAAGCGGCGTTCTTCTTCTATCTCTTCTTCATCCATCAGCGTGCGCTGATGCGGAAACATGCCTTCTTCCAGCCCCGCCAAAAATACTACAGGGAATTCAAGACCCTTGGAAGAATGCAGAGTCATTAAAGTTATAGCCTCACCATCGATTTTCGCATCGTCGATATCAGCAACTAATGCTACATGACCGAGGAAGTTCTCCAGACTGTTTTCTTCGTCAGAAGCCGCAAATTCCTTGGCTACGCTGACAAGCTCCTGCAGATTTTCGATACGTCCCTGGGCCTGCATGGTATGTTCGCTTTCCAATTCTTCAAGGTAGCCAGTCCGATTCATGACTTCCTGAACCAATTGTTCTACAGGCATAGCTGTCGCTAATTCCATCAAAGCAAAAACTATCGAAGCTAGCTCTTCCAGTTTGCTGACGAAACGGCTGCTCAAACCCTTGACCAGGGTTGGATTAGATACTATGTCAAATAAATTGCTTCCATTTTCAAGGGCACAAGCCTGCAGCTTGGCAATAGTAGCGTCGCCAATGCCTCTTCTGGGCACGTTGATTATACGCAGGAGCCCCAAGGTATCGCTTGGATTGTAGATTACCCGCAGATAGGCAAGAATATCCTTGATTTCTTTACGATCATAGAACTTTTGCCCGCCGACCATAATGTAGGGCAAGCCGCTTTTTATCAGCAACTCTTCAAAAATACGCGACTGGGGATTGGTACGGTACAAAACAGCTACATCGCCAAGTTTTATGTTTTCTTCCTTTTGCAGTTCCAAAACCTGTTCTACTACAAACCTTGCCTCGTCGCGTTCATCGACGGCCTGATAATAAGTAATAGGCGTGCCGTTAGGATTCTCAGTCCACAATTCTTTTGGTTTTCTGGCGCTATTATTCTCAATAACGGCATTGGCTGCATCAAGAATTACTTGAGTAGAACGGTAATTCTGCTCGAGTTTAATAATTTTTGCCTGTGGATAGTCTTTTTCAAAATCCATGATGTTCTGGATATCCGCACCACGCCAGCCGTAAATACTTTGGTCAATATCACCGACCACGCAAAGATTATGATGTTTCTCACTCAAAATCTTGGTCAGCATATACTGCACATGATTAGTGTCCTGATATTCATCTACCATTATATGAGAAAATCTTTCCTGATACTTCGTTCTTACTTCCTCGTTCTGCTGCAATAAGCGGATGGTCAAGAGCAAAAGGTCGTCAAAATCAAGCGCGTTATTCTGCATCAGCTTCTTTTCGTAGGCGCCATATATTTCGGCAATTTTCTGCGTATGGAAGTCTTCTGCCTTTCTGGCGTATTCCCTGGCGTCCTGCATGCAATTTTTGGCGTTGGAAATATTTCCGATAAGAGCATTGACCGGATAATTTTTTTCGTCCAGGTTTAAGTCTTTCAATGCTTCCTTCAGAACATTCTTGCTGTCGTTCGTGTCATAAATTACAAAATTAGAAGCATAACCGCCAAGTTTATCGATTTCCATGCGCAAGAAACGTGCGCAAAAAGCGTGAAAAGTGAAGAGCCAGACATCCTTAGCCGCAGGTCCGACCATCTTGTCGACACGCCTGCGCATTTCGCCCGCCGCCTTGTTGGTGAAAGTTATGGCCAAAATTTTATAAGGCGGCACACCCTGTTTCAACAACCATGCGATACGGCATGTCAGCGTCTTTGTTTTCCCTGAACCGGCGCCAGCCATAATAAGCATAGGGCCTTCCGTATGTTGTACTGCTTCCGCCTGTTCTTTGTTAAGTCCGTTTAAAATTTTGTTCATTTTTTCCTCACACGTTCATTTTTAAATAATAAGTCCA
>RZYP01000250.1 GCA_009930275.1 Negativicutes bacterium | reverse complement strand
GTATCCCCAATGCCTGTTTACAGGTATTGGGGATTTTTGTTTGAAATTGTTGACAAATGATTCAAGAGATAATATAATGAACCTCACAAACAATATAATATTAATTCATCCCATAAAGACAATGAAGGGAATAAGATACAATTAACTTGTTTCAGAGAGCTGATGTTTGGTGCGAGTCAGTAACGGTAGTTGTATGAATAGCTCATCCCCAAGTCGCTTGCTCGATACGTAGAGCAAGACGTGTAGCCCCGTTAACGGCTAAGGCCTTGTTAGAGGCTGAGAGGGCTGCCCGGTATGTGACAGCTAAATTAGGGTGGTACCGCGTGGATTGTTTAATCCTCGCCCCTATGTATTTATATAGGAGCGAGGATTTTTTATTTTTCGCTTCGAAACTTTACGCGTAGAGGAGATTATATTTATGAAACAGCCAAACAAACAGTACATTCCTTTCCAACCGGTGAGCTTGCCGAATCGTACTTGGCCTGACAAGGTCATTGCCAAGGCTCCAATCTGGTGCAGCGTTGACCTGCGTGATGGTAATCAGGCACTCGTTACGCCTATGCAGTTGGAAGAAAAACTAAGAATGTTTAAGATGTTGCTGGCTATTGGTTTTAAGGAGATTGAAGTTGGTTTTCCATCAGCTTCAGAAACTGAATATGAGATATTGCGAACTTTGATAGAAGAAAATTATATACCTGATGATGTTACTATCCAGGTGCTTGTTCAGGCACGTCCTAAACTGATTGAAAAAACATTTGAGGCCCTGAGAGGTGCGAAAAATGTAATCGTTCATTTTTACAATTCTACTTCTACCTTGCAAAGAAAAGTTGTTTTTAAAGAAGGAGAAGAGGGTATTATCAAAATTGCCGTTGATGGGGCAAAGCTTATAAAAGAGTTGAGCGACCAGGAAACAGCAAGAAGCGGAATGAATATTCGTTTTGAGTATTCTCCGGAAAGCTTTACCGGCACCGAGATTGATTTTGCCGTTGAAATTTGCGAAAAAGTCATGGAAGCCTTAGGTGCAACTAAAGAAAAGAAAGTAATTCTTAACCTTCCGTCGACAGTGGAAATGGCAACGCCAAACACTTATGCCGACCAAATAGAGTATTTCTGCACACATATGAAAAATCGTGAGAGTGCCATAATCAGCTTGCACCCCCACAATGATCGCGGAACAGGCGTCGCTGCTACCGAACTGGGTTTGATGGCGGGAGCAGACAGGGTAGAAGGAACGCTTTTCGGAAATGGTGAACGTACCGGCAATGTTGACATCGTTACTTTGGCCTTGAATATGTTTACGCAAAATGTTAATCCTCAGCTTGATTTTTCGAACATAAATGAAATTAAGGATGTTTGTGAACAGTGCACTAAGATGCATGTTCATGAAAGACATCCATATGCGGGCGAGTTGGTATTTACTGCTTTCTCTGGTTCTCATCAGGATGCTATTCGCAAAGGTTTCGAATACATGACCAAAAGTGCGACTCCGTTTTGGGAGGTTCCGTATTTGCCAATCAATCCTGCCGATATTAATCGTGAGTATGAGCCCGTTATAAGGATTAATAGCCAGTCCGGCAAGGGCGGTGCCGCATTTGTTTTACAGCAAACTGTTGGTTATGACTTGCCCAAAAACATGCATCCTGAGTTTGGCGATATTGTCAAAGCGGCGGCAGACGCTTCCGGAGAAGAACTGAATCCGGAACAAATTGTTGACCTCTTTAATAAGGAGTATATTTCATTTGCTGGAAAATATAAGCTCCTCAAACATAGATTTACTGAAGAACATGAGGGAGACGAAGAAAACAGCACAAGATTCGAAGGTATCGTGAGTGTTGACGGTGAAGAAAAACAAATATCAGGCAGCGGCAACGGACCGATTGATGCTTTCTTCCAGGCTCTTGCTGTAATAGGCATTGTTGGTTATGAATTTATTTCTTATCAGGAACATGCTATTGCCAAAGGCTCAGATGCTAAAGCTATTTCTTACATCGAACTTAAGATTCCTGGGAATGGACATATTTTTGGTGTCGGCATTCACAGCAACATTAATGTTGCTTCTTTGCTGGGTATCATTTCCGCCATCAATCGTTCGCTAAAACATAAAATTCAGAAATGATTAAAACCGTATTATCTATCTTTTAAGCAATTGCTGAATTAATCAATAAGAAAATAGTTAATATTTAACTTGAGCCGCAATTTAGAATGTCCTCGGTATCCTACCGGGGACATTCTTTCTTGTTTTAACAAATATTTGAGAGATATTGTTAAAAATGTACAATTATTTATATTGTGTTTTTCGTACTGCAAATGTAGAATATGAATAGTATTTGGCCTGTTACGGGCCTTTTTGTTATTTTATAATCACATTAGTTAGGGGGATTTCTGATGTCTCAAATCAGACCGTTCAGGGGATTGCGTCCTTTGCCAGAATTAGCCGCAAAAAT
>RZYP01000249.1 GCA_009930275.1 Negativicutes bacterium | reverse complement strand
CAGGCTACTGAAACTGCCAACAAAGGAATTAAAGTAGGCAAGTGGGCGGATGTTGTTCACGCTGCTTTGAAGGACTCTACAGACCCTGCTTTCAAAAAAGAGTATCGTGACCAAATGTATGCGAACTTAAATGCCAGCAGAGAGAGGGCATTTGAGGATTTGTCTATGGAGACGAGCAAGTTTTCCACTGACATGGACGCTATAGGTACGCTCAAGTCTATAATTCAGCGTAGCGCCGGAGATACTAGCGCATCTAAAATGGTTACCAGCAACGATACCATTCCTGTTGAGTATGGGCGAGCCATTGTGTCTACTATTATGGACGATTCAAAGTTTCTTAATTCCACCATTGAAAAGTACACTGACGAGAAGGGTGTAGAAAAAATTGGACTATTCCGCAGTGTCGAGGTAGCTATACCTGGTACACAGGATGTACTTCGTCTCAAAATAGGCATAGATGATATGGTGGAAATTTACAATAAATTCTACCCACGTGCTGAAGGCGACACTAAAGTTGGTGGGCCTACTGGTAGAATTGCTAGATTGCAGGGCCTTGAAGAGGACTTTAATAGAGTTCTCCTCAGTAATAAGCCGCTATCCTCTTTGACTGACTTATCTGCGATTATCGGTAAAAATAAGTCTATGTTGCATGATTTGGTGGCTACTAAGCAGCTTTCTATTGAATCTCTTGACGTTTTGAGAGATGGGTTTGTCAACAATACGTATACAAAACTTCTTGATGTTAAGGAGCTTGTATCCGATGAAGACTTTAATTACATCCTGAATAAATCTTCTGAATCAGCCAGTTACAGTCTTGGGGATACCGCTTTGGAAAGGGCTGTTTCTCCTATTGTAAATAAAATCACAAATATGATGTCCAGCATACCCTCCCTTTACGAGAGGTTTCATAAGAAGAATACTTCCAATAAAGCAGCTATAATGGGCGCATTCTTGTCGGATATGATGGAAAAACATCGTTCGATTATACGGGATGAGGACGCAACCCCTGACGCAAAGAGCTACGCTAATCGTAGTATGGCGAACGTACTTAAAGAAGTTGCACCGACTTTGATAGAGGCGTACAGCAAAGAAGGCGTGGAAAACTCCGATTATAAGGCTATCCTTGACGGATTTATGACCAAGCTGACCAGTGGGGAGCAGATAGACGAATTTGATCTGAAAAATATGAGCATTACTATGCAAAGAATGTCTGCTGAAGCCGGGGATGTGGATAGCTACAAAGGCATTTTGTCTGACCTTGTTCGTGTACAAATGGGCAAGGAAGACCCGGCTCTTTTTATTTCAGATAGAGCCTTGCAACCAGGTGCGGTAGATAATCTAACCAAGCGTATGAATACTATCCTGATTGATCCTTCTCTAACTACTACAATCCTTTCTTCTATTGCTGAGATTAGAGAGAGCGGTTTCGGTGGCCTATATACAACCTTGAAGTCTATTTCCTCGGATCAGCGATTTATAGACATAAATGTTCTTGAGCTTCTCAACATAAAGAACATGCTTGGTTATTCCACAGCTACTCCTACTATTGGCAAGGTTACGTCAGCTTCAAATCTAAAACTGAATAAATTTCATGCAATGCTGTTTTCCAAAAATACCAAGCTGACCAAGGAAACTGTTAAAAAAGCATCTATGGCACCTGATATTAGTGATGCGGATAAAAAATACCTTAAAGATAACTTCACATACGATCAGCTAAATAAGATGATTTCAGAGGCTGCTATCTCCAGACGTATAGGCTATAAGGCACTGCTTGACATGCAGGCAACGAGAAGTATGTTGTCTGGAGAGTCCTTGAAGTCAATACCAAGCGCTCTGCTGCAATTACATAACGCCGTTACTTCCACTTCTCCTGATTCGGAGGGTGGCATTCGTCGTGGACTTAAATCAATGAGGTTTGCTATTCCAAATTCCAGTAAGACAGCGGATACACTGCTAAAAATTGTTGAAGATGTTGCTTCAAGACTGCTGGCAACCAGGGACTCGGGCGAAAAGGAAAAAGCCCTCCGTATCGTTACTACCTTGCTTAGAGACACATCGCTGAGTATTAAAAACAAGCTGATCACCGATATTCTAGATGACGAGGGCGGGCTAATTACTTCCGATATTGCCAAGATATATGGGCTGGTAGCGCTAAAGGATAAATCCTCGGCTGAGTTCCTTTCCAAGTTTTTTAGTTTGACAGGAGAGCCAGGCTCTCTCTTAAAGCAAATAGCAGGTGATGATGTCGGAAAAGGCAGTGTTAAATTCTTGCGCTCTCTTGACCTAGTATCAGACGTTATGGGGGTATCCGGAAGTAAAATGCACCCTGTTTGGTCTCAAAGAAATGAAGATGCCAGAGCTAAACTCATTGATTTGTGGTCTTCTATTTCTGGTAAAGAAGAAACTGAAGCTATAAATAAAGCCTTGGCTTCCATAAATGAAAAGATAAGCACATCCAG
>RZYP01000248.1 GCA_009930275.1 Negativicutes bacterium | reverse complement strand
TACATGCCTAGTACTTTGTTTGACTTTTCTTATAGGTGAAGATACATGCAATGTAAAAACATTGAGGTTAAAAAAGAGGATACTAAAAAATAGTATCCTCTCAAATAGATCAAATGATGATTTAATTTCTCAATTGATGGGAAGAATGCTGGTATTTTTTAAATGCCTGTCATAGATATTCCCACTTATTTTAAAATTACTCAAATCAACCGACTCAACCGTTTCTCTTTTTACAAAGTTAGCTGATTGAACGCTGAAACTGGGTACTACTTGTGATTGAACAGCCGCAGATCTGGTTGTTGCAGGAGAGAATTCAATACCATAGTAACCATCAACCCAGCCGCCAAGCACTTCACTTCTGATCAGGTAACCATCGGCTTCACTGCTTGGTTTAATTACCAGGCTACCCTGCATGTTGAATGTCAAATCAATGGAAGCAGTAGTGCTGACATCACCTGCAAGGGTGGTTGTATAGAGTGTCATATCGTAGATAGCACTACTGGTTACAAAGTCTGCAAGCGTTTGCGGTGCAATGGAGAGGGTGTTGGTAGCCGCATCAAAACCGGCGATCACCTCTTCAGCATAATCGATACCGGTGATAATGAGCTGGTCAGCACTTTCTCCTTCAGCAATCGTCACCTCGAAATCAGCAGAGGGCTCACCCGAGAATTGACTTGGTCCTGTCATATTGAATGCACCAAGGAAATCAGCCTTTTCATAGATTGCCGGCTCTTTTGAGTAGTAGAATTTTTCAGCAAAATCACCCACAATGGTACCATCTTCAAAGTGGAACATCAGACCAAGGGTATAAACTGTTACTCCCTTTGCATTTACCTCCACTGTTGATTTCACCTCATCGCTCTGCGAGACATACAGCTCTTTCCCGAACACTTGTACGCCGATCGCCTGATTCTCTACCACTTTGAGTTTGTCTTCTTCCTCGTTGTAATAGAACGCAACTCCATAACCATTCGCATAGAGGTTCGACAGGTAATACAAGTCTTTGTATTCGCTATCTTCGTTTTCGGGGTCAACATCAACTGCTTTAGACAAAGATTGATTCCAACTACTGTTAAACGCAACTGATTCATATTCCCCAACTTCACCTTCTATCTCCACATATTCAAGATCATTGAAATCTTCAATTTTCATGTTTGCAGCGAAAAAAGCATCTTTCGTCAAATAGATCACCGTTGGATTATCCGCAGGAAATTTATCTCCATCCTTATAACCCGCCATACTGAAGTATAGTGAACTTGGACCAAAGGTAATCACATCTCCTGCAATTTTTCCGAGTGGATAGGTTGTTTTATTCTCAGAAAGATTCCGATACACTGAACCGATTGAGATCATTCCATATCCCCAGTCTACACCGATATCATGCGCATACATGAATACCTCTTTGGTTGCATTGTCAATCTCAATAATGGATATGTAATCATTGCTTTCATCAAATTCACCCGGTGCATTATAGGGATAACCATCATAAATTCCATCTGCATCTGGCTCTCCATCACCGGAAGGAACTTTATATGCATTTTTCATTCGATAACGTACCATCCCGGTCACTTCAGCTCTTTCAGCTTCAACGTACATGGGAAAGAGACTTACACCGAATAAAGTAGCAAAGGTTCCGTCAATATAAATCAATGGCTCAGCAGTAGGTGTCCACTTAATCCGCGTGACCTGGGTTGCGACATAGGGAGCGGCAGACCCATAGGTATTCACGAATTCTTCTCCCTGAACGGATAAACGTAACTCATAAGTCTTCCCCTCTAAAGCATTTGGAAAACTGACCGTAAAATCCTTTTCAGCCTCACCATCCGCAAAGCTGACAGTGGAAGGAGCATTAAACACATCGTCAGTGTTTAAATAGACTGTAATAGGGACATCGATCGCTCCGGTTGTTGAAGCACGGGCTATCGTCAAGGTGATTTGCGTCGGTTCAGTGGGTTCCAGTTCAAATACTGCCTGGTTTGTGCTCGGGAAAAATACGCCTTGAGTTGTTCCATCAAGCTTTTCAGCCGGTTCGTAAATCGGACCATCATCTTTACATGAATAAAGTGACGTAATGGCGAAGAGTACCGCCAATATTCCCAAAAGATATTTATTTTTTTTCATAACTATATTCACTTTATTATTTAGTTAGCAAATTCACCAATTGGAGTAGGTGTTGATACCGTACCAGTAGGATCAGGATTGTTGTATCCTTCAAGAGCTGCATTGGCATCCATTTCACTGATAGGGATAACCAGGTTCCAGTTGGGTTTGATGCCCTTCACATTCATCTTGAAATTGTCCGCAGGTGCATTTGTACCTTCGTAATTCTGGACGATATCCGGTTTGATACGTTTTGCAGACGGGAAGGCATTGCCTTCACCCCAGAATTCAATCCGCATTTGTGTGAGTACTTCAAGCTGGAAAGCACGTTGATCACCGGTGGTAAAGTTATAATCGGG
>RZYP01000247.1 GCA_009930275.1 Negativicutes bacterium | reverse complement strand
ACCCCGGCTCCGGGTACAAGCACAAACAGGAAAAGCCCTGATTCATAAAGAATTACAGGGCTTTTATTTTTTGGCTGGTGAAACCATGGTGAAACATTTCCCTTTTTAGGGGAAAAACTTGGGATTTTCTGCCTTCCGTCCACATATAAGGCTGTTTTTGTGGAGGAACCTGGGATTTTCTGCCATTCATCCACATTTAGGGCTGTTTTTGTGGAGGAACCTGGGATTTTCTGCCATTCATCCACATTTAGGGCTGTTTCTGTGGACGAACCTGGGATTTTCTGCCTTCCGTCCACATATAAGGCTGTTTCTGTGGACGAACCTGGGATTTTCTGCTTTTCATCCACACTGAAGTCGATTTTTGTATGTAGTGGCAACTACTTCCGGGTTGCTGCCACTAGAAAGAACCGGAAGCTTTTTGTATGCCGAGGCTCCTGGTTCTTTTCTGTGTCAGTCATTGGAATGCATGTTATTGATCCACGCATAGGCCTGTTTTTGTTGACAAACCTGCGTTTTTGCGGCTTTTTTCAGAAACCCATCTTTTGAGGGCGGTTAGGCCTTTTTCTGTGGATGGACTTGGAAATTTCCGTAGTTCATCCCTGTAAAGGTTGTTTTGGGTGGATGGCAGGTGTTCTACTGCTTTCAAATTACTGAATGATATCCAGAGAAGTTGCAGACATACTGTGAACACTGACCCCTAATTCATTGTTTTCATATCCGGCATATTGGGCATCATCCTGGCTTTCCCGGACTTAATCATTTCCTCGTTAGCATGTCTTACCTCTTTAATGGTATTTTTAACAACTCTGTTATAGTGCTCAAGCATATCTTCAGCATCCTGACAGCAACATATTTCAGCAATTGACAAAGACCTTATTACAGCTGTTACTGATTGTTCGGTTGACCCAAACAATGTAGTCTGGATTGAGAATACTGTACGTGGAATCAGGTCCATAAGGATTTCCATATCCTGTGTTCTAGACAGGACCAGATCACTCTCAAAATGAAGCATTCCATTTGAATCCATAGTTACCTCCAGCATTTTCTTCATCCGCATTTCTTTTTCTTTTTTCATGGTATGTAAATTAAAAGTGAAACAAATAAGAATAAGGAGAGTCCGTAAGAAGTTACCCGGTTTAAAGCTTGATCCCCTCATTTCTCTCTCTTCCTCTTAGTAAAGTTAAAATATATGATAATAAGTCATTTACATGGTTTTAGGAAACAGTGATTCTACAATGCCTGCATCAATTTTCAGGATCCTTTGAATTTGCTTATTAGATGCGTTGTAATCATAATGCATCTTCTTTGCAATATCAATTTTTGCAGCTGACGGTAGTAAAACAGGTTTACTTAGGTTATGGCTTTTTAAACATATTGACTGCACCGCTGAATACATCTCTTCATCGGTAATAAAGACAGAATCTTTAAGTCTTTTTGCGATTTCACTGTATGCTTCAAAATTTTTGGATAACAGATTGAAATAATGATGTGCATCTCTATAGAAACACTCACCTTCTTTAATGAAACAAAAGCTGGATGGTATAATGGTACGATTAAATACCCTGATTCGGCCGGTCATAGCCACATCTCTGCTCCGGCAAAGATTTCTCTTATCCCTTATTGAAAAGGAATTGAATGCAACAGATGGCAATACTTCATTAATTGGATTGAAGTACAAATATCCTGCACCCCACATATACGAAAAAGGTGTACATGACGGTTTTACCAGATAACCATTACGGTTGACATATACGATCTCATTTCTAAGTGCGTTTAAATCGGGAATGCTGAGAAGAGACAGCCTAAAAACAGACAAATCTACCAATCTTCCCGTATTTGCCAGATACCTTTGCAGACGTGCATGATACATTTCAAACAGATCTTCACAATCTTTCCTCCCTCCTGAAAGAATACAGTGAAGGTGATTGTTCATCAGCTCAAAAGTGTAGATCTTAAGCCTGGGAACCCTGTCTGCGCAAATTCCCATCAGGTTCATCCCAAAACAAAACTCTTCTTCATTGGTAAACAAAAGTTCTGTCAAATGCCCGGGTGTAAAAAGATGCCAGAACGGGTCCGATTCATTAAACAACAATTCACACTTGTTTTCTTTGTCGTAGAATGTACGACTATCTGGCGCAGAAGCACCTGAAGATTCCTTTTCCATTTTTCTTCATCTTTAATCAACCCCACAATGGGAAGGCATACAAAAATAATTAATTATTGGCTAGGAAGTTAATGAAATACAGGCCTGGTTGCTGCAAAAAAATAACGGGACAAAAATGTATTATAAAAATGAAAGTGAACATTTACAGAGAGAGATCTGTAATAAGTTTTTCAGGTGTCGGAATGCAAATGTCCGGCTTGAATTATGATGATTGTTAGGGACGCTGTGAAATAACTGTACTGAATATTGTTGTCCTCTATGATGTTATCTTTTTTATTGTTTTTGTGTAAACTCAATGCTGGCAGGAAACAAAATC
>RZYP01000246.1 GCA_009930275.1 Negativicutes bacterium | reverse complement strand
ACTCCGGCTCAAATAGCTTACCACGGTTATCCGTTCATCATATTGAAAGACAACGCCGGCCTTTTGCAGTACATATTCAAGCGAGATATAAGATGGAGTATAAAGCGTACAGGCCAACTCTTCGGGTTTATATCCGGGTTTGACGTAAATGCCCTTTCGTGGACGAAGCAGCTTGCCTTTGCGGACATGATAATTCAATCGCTCATTCAGCTTCTTGAATTCGCTCTCTCCGATGAGCATGGCAACATCGTTCAGCGTGAATACAGTTCGTGTATCGCTGAAAACAGACAAAATCAAGTCGTTATTTCGAGAACTATTCATTGGATTAATTTCAATGTTCAGTTCACAAAAATAAGGAATAATTTTGATTTTCCCAAATAATATTCAAAGACCAAATAAGCGTGAACGAGAATTAGCGCAGGAGTCATACATTTCTCTCATTTCCTCCATAAAACAATTAAAATTGGACCAGGTGGAAATAGAGATTAAGGAAACCAGAGAAAGAATTATTCTTCCTTTAAAAGCATTGAATTTATTAAGTGAAATACTCAAGGCAATGAGTCAGGGTAAACCCATTTCCATTGTACCTCTGGCTACCGAAGTCACTACTCAAAGTGCAGCTGAAATTTTAGGATGTTCAAGACCTTATCTAGTGAAATTGCTGGGGGAAGGGGGAATAGAATATACTAAAGTAGGCAAACATAGAAGAATTAAATATGAAGATGTGATGGACTACAAACAGAAAATGAAAAAGGAGCAGAAGCAGCGACTTATTGATATGATGACATGCTGGATAGTATGCGCCCGCCCGGCAATGATGGAGGAGTTGAAGCGATTTATTGTGAAGACTTGTTATGACATTTAGTAATATGTAAAATAAAAATATGGTAATTTGTAAAACAGTATCGTGTTAATTTGTAAAATAGCACTTCTTTCGTATATTTGTATCAAAAAACATGCTTTATCTTCCGAGAATAGTAGAATCTGAAATTGGGCAAAAATTGAGGGCCTCTGGTGCTGTATTGATTAAAGGACCAAAATCATGCGGAAAAACAGAAACTGCAAAACAGTTTGCCAAAAGCATTTTACAGGTGGACAGAGATGAACAGGTGCCTGTAATCATGTCGATTGATCCCAAAATGCTATTGGTGGGAGAAACTCCTCGCTTACTGGATGAATGGCAGGAACAACCGAAATTATGGAATTATGTGCGTCATGAAGTAGACGACAGAAAGCAAAAAGGACAATTTATTCTCACCGGCTCGGCAAATCCCGACGAAGAGGTAAGACTGCATAGCGGATCGGGGCGTTTTACAATCGTAGAAATGCAGACAATGTCGTGGCGGGAGATGGGTTATTCGACGGGAGCGGTGAGTATGTCAGGATTATTGCGTGGAGATCGTATCTCTTTTTCGCAGAATGAAATTTCCCTTGAAGTAATCATTGAAAGAATGATGAAGGGAGGCTGGCCCGCCCTCATTGGTGTTCCTCTCGAAGAGGCCCTGTTATTGAACAGGGGGTATGTGGATTTGTTGGCAGATATCGATATGAGCAGGGTTTCAAACAAGAGAAGAGACCCGGGGAAAGTAAGAATGCTGCTTCGCTCAATCGCACGAAATGTGTCTACATTGGTGGATAATACCACGTTGGCTAAAGATATGAAAACAGTGGAAGATGCTGATTTATCACGGCCGACGATCATTGATTATCTGGATACATTGTCACGATTGATGATTTTTGAAGAACAACCCGCATTTAATCTGCATATACGATCTGCAAATTCGTTGCGGAAATCTCCAAAGCGGCATTTTTGTGATGTCTCCCTGGCTATAGCCGCGCTTAGATTAACCAAAGAGGCGCTATTGAAAGATCTGAAATATTGTGGGTTCTTGTTTGAATCGCTCGTTTATCATGATTTAAAAATGTACGCAAGGGCCAATGATGCAGAAGTCTCACATTATCGCGACTCAGCCGGTTTGGAAATTGATGCCATAGTCAGGCAAAATAGCGGTGCTTGGGCTGCTTTTGAAGTAAAATTGGGTGTGGGGATGCATGATGAGGCAGCCAGCAATTTGTTGAAATTAAACGAAGTGGTTGATAAGGATAAATCATCGGGTCCGACTTCTTTAAACATCATCACAGGTACTGGAATGAGTTATACACGGCCAGATGGTGTCAACGTGATTTCTATTGCTTCATTGGGAGAATAGTGGAGTTGCAACAGGTATTACGGAGTCATTGATTTGAAGTACAAAATCGATTTCTGCCAGATGCTCCTGTTTGGGTTTCTACAAAATTGTCATTTGGCGCTGAGGTAGTATTATAAGTATGCGCCCGCCCGGCAATGATGGAGGAGTTGAAGCTATTTATTGTAAGCGGCAAAGTTCGCAGGCGGTAAAAGGATAATTCCAACTCCCGCTTTTACTGACAGGCTGGTCAGATGTTCCCTAATATATGGATATATAATAGCAGCACCGTTTACGTTTCC
>RZYP01000245.1 GCA_009930275.1 Negativicutes bacterium | reverse complement strand
GTGTAATCGGTAAATAGAAATCCACCAAAAATGGTAAATAAGAATACACCAGTTTCAAAAATAATTTATTGTTTTGAATTCACTATAGCAAAAGAGTGGAATCATGACAGCAACACAAACGAAACTGATTATGTATTACGAGATTCACAGGTTACATATAATTGAAGGAATGTCTGTTCGCGGAATATCCAAACATTTAGTATGTGACAGAAGGACAGTATCAAAATACCTCTCTATGAATGAGACGGAGTATTTTGAATTTTTAGAGAAGCAGCGTGAGCGGAATAAGCTGCTCACAGGATATGAACCCTTTGTATATAGCAAGCTGGACGAATTCAAAGACACCAGTGCAGCGCAGATGCACGACTGGCTCAAAGAGCGTTATCCTGATTTTCCCAAGGTGTCTCAAAAGACCATTTACAACTTTGTTTTCTGGATAAGGGAGAAGTACAACATTCCATTTGCTTCAAAGACCAACAGGGATTATTTTACCGTCCAGGAATTACCCTTTGGTAAACAGGCTCAGGTGGACTTTGGGGAATACTCCATGCGCAGCAGTAATGGAAGGATCAAGGTTTACTTCTTCGTCCTGCAACTCTGTGCCAGCAGGATGAAGTATCTGTTTTTTCAGCTATCACCCTTTACCAGTCACTCTGCAATACAAGCGCATGAGATGGCATTCAGACAATTGGGAGGTATTCCGGAGGTACTCGTCTATGATCAGGACCGTGTTTTTCTTGTGGATGAAAATTTAGGAGAGTACATCACCACCAAGGAGTTCGGGAGGTATGCCAGCGAGAGGAAAATACGGTTACATTTTTGTCACAAGTACGATCCTGAATCCAAAGGCAAGATTGAAAATGTAGTCCGATACGTCAAGCAGAACTTTTTGCATAACAGGCTATTCGAAGACATACAGACTCTCAATGAACAGGCAGGTGGATGGTTGGTGCGTACAGGCAATGGTATAGAACACACATTTACAAAGAAGATCCCCTATCATCAATGGTTGCTTGAGAAACAGCATCTTCAGCCATATTATCCGCTTTCCATCCCACAGGATCCTTTGTTGGACCACGGTGTCCTTAAAGACAATACAATAAGATACAGGGGCAATATTTATTCCCTTCCGACAGGTACTTATAAAGACAACAAGAGTAAGGTCCTTATCAGGGAGGAAGATGGCACATTGTTAATCAGCAATCTAAACAATGAGGTAATCGCGACCCATACAATACCGGCAGTCAAGGGTATCAAGGTCATCAATAACAATCATAAGAGGGATAACAGCAAAAATATAGAAGAGCTGGCATTGAGTACCGTGAATTTATTCCGAAATAAGGTTTATGCTCAGAACCTTGTCCGGGCAATCCTGATAAAATACCCACGCAATCAAAGAGACCAATTGACTGAAATAAGGAAAGCAGTGAGTTATTTTACAGTAGAAGAAGTTGAATATGCATTGCAGTATTGCATTGACAACAATATAATCAATGCTTCTGATTTTCACAATACCCTAAAAGTCAACCATAGAACTGACATACACGAAAACATAAGGCCGGAAATTAAAACCATGAGCTCCCAAGCCGCATTGATTGCTATGACTATACCCAATCGAAGCAGCATTGACGATTACCAAAATGCGTTCATAATTAACAAATAACAAGTCATGAATAATCCAAACACATCAATAAAACAATTATGTCTGAGCCTAAACCTCACCTCATTATCACAAGATTATGAGCAAATAATGCAGCAGGCAGAACAGGGGCAGGTCGGCTATCGCGAACTAGCGTCTATGTTACTGGAGTATGAACTGGATAAAAGAGAAGAGAAAAAACTCTCTAAAAGGTTAAAAGAGGCAGGATTACCTATCTCGCACGATCTTGCTCTGTATGACTTTAACTATAACAATGGCATAAAGCCAGCTCAGCTGAACCAACTCAAAGAACTGGCCTGGCTTGATCAGAACTACAATATGGTCATTATGGGACCCACAGGAACAGGGAAAAGTTTTTTAGCGGCAGGGCTTTGTTATCACGCAATACAGAGTGGCTATAAAGCCTA
This sequence comes from Negativicutes bacterium, assembly GCA_009930275.1. Next base: position 430 of record RZYP01000245.1, on the reverse strand, counting down.
TTTCAGACCGATTGAACAGATTATGGATATGCTCAGGCTTAAAGAGGTTGCCAATACAGCCAAAGCGGATTACAAACGATTATTGGGTGCACACCTGATTGTTGTTGATGATATTATGCTTATGCCGGTTAGTAAACCGGATGCTGCTAAACTTTTTGGATTTATAAATATGCTTTTTGAGAAAACCTCATTCATAATTACCACAAATAAATCACCACAACAATGGGTGGAAATGCTTGATGACGAAGTGCTGGCAACAGCTTTACTCGATAGACTCCTCTTTAAATGTCAGGTTATACCCCTTGAGGGTAAAAGCTATAGACTTATTAATAGAAAATCAATTTTTAACGATGAAAACTTATAATTTATTACTTTTGCTATGATTGCTGGCGCATCCTTATTTACCGAAAATGGTACATTGTTATTTACC
>RZYP01000244.1 GCA_009930275.1 Negativicutes bacterium | reverse complement strand
GAAGTCCGGACTGACAGCAATGCAGAGGACAGTTGGTTTCCCCATGTCTATCGGGGCACAGATGATCCTTGACGGAAGAATATCGCAAAGGGGCATTGTTAATCCCGTAAGCGTTCCGTTTGAGCCCTTCATTGAAGAACTGGAAAAGCGCGGGATAGTGTACTCATCTATGACAGAGAAATGGAACGGCGATGAGCGTCCCTGATAAATTTATAAAGAAATTGAGCAATTATTAAAAATAAAAAGGTATTAATTTATTGTAAAGGAGGTGAATAAAAATGACCGGAACAGTTGACTCCGCAAAAAACATCGAAAAATATATTGTTAAATGCTATAGGGATCTTCATCAGATACCTGAACTTCATGATGAACTGATCAAAACTACACAGTATATTCGTAACAGACTTGATGAGCTTGGTATTAAATATGATATTTATCCAAATTCAGGTATCAGAGGGATCATCGATAGTGGAAGAAGTGGTCCTGTCCTTGCCTTTAGAGCAGACATGGATGCGTTGCCGATAGTAGAGGAAACAGGACTTGAATTTTCTGCCAAGGGCGAGTTTATGCATGCCTGTGGACATGACGCTCATTCAGCAATGCTGCTTGGCGCTGCGAAAATACTAAAAGAGATGCAAAGCGAACTGACAGGTAAAGTGGTTTTACTCTTTCAGCCTGCTGAAGAGACGACCGGTGGAGCAAAAATCATGATTGAAAATGGCTGCATGAGGAATCCTGATGTAGATAGGTTCATAAGCTTTCACACCGGCTGCTTATTCGAAGGTTTCAGCAATGGTATGTTTGGTTGGAAAAAAGGACCTCTAATGGCAGCAGTGGATTCTTTTAATGTAAAGATAGTCGGGAAAGGAGGACACGGAGCAAGGCCTAATGAATGCATTGACCCTATTCCCATATCATGTGAAATAATTCAGGCTCTTCAGCGTGTAATAAGCAGAGAATTAAAACCGGTACACGGTGCTGTAATTACTGTAGGTCTAATACATGCAGGAAACATAGTCAACGTAATTCCTGATAATGCTCAGTTCGGAGGTACTATCAGAACGTTGGATGAAGAGGACAGGAATTATGTTCGAGAGCGTCTGCCAGAAATAATAGACGGTATAGCCAAGGCTCACAGAGCTAAAGCTGAGATCGATTTAAAACCATATTATCCTGTGACGGTGAATAACGAAGAGGTAACAGAATTCCTTGCAGAATCAGCAAAAAAAGTTTTAGGAGATAATAACGTTGCAGAAATATCCGAACCTTCAACCGGGACAGAAGACGTAGCATATTACCTCCAGGAAGCCCCGGGCAGCTATGGATTTTTTGCTTCATCTGCACCTCACTCAGATGGCATTAATTACCCTCATCATAACTCAAAATTTAGAGTAGACGATTCAATTCTTTATCTTGGTTCTGCAATTTTTGCTCAATGTGCAGTAGATTACCTAAACAAAAAATAAATATTTATAAGGGGGGCTTTTTATGAAGGCAGAAGGCGTTAAGAAGGATAAAGGTTTTTTTACATCAATGCATCCAAGTGTTTTGATCTTTTTATTGATCATTTTAGCTACTATTGCAACTTATGTAGTGCCTGCCGGTTTGTATGACAGGTATACAGATGAAACGCTGAAACGAACTTTAATAGACCCAACCAGCTATCATCGTGTTGAACAGACTCCTGTTAACCCTTTCCAAATGATGCAGGCGATCTCAACCGGGATGAATGAAGCAGGCTGGATCATATTTTTGGTATTCATAATCGGCGGTTCTTTTGGGATCATCAACAGGACTAATGCAATAGTAGCAGGTCTTGGTCGAGCTGCAAATATTTTTAAAAATCAAGCCGTTTTGTTAATAGTTGGATTAATGTTTCTATTCTCACTGGGTGGTGCTTCATTCGCTATGGCAGAATCCACCCTTGCGTTTGTTGCAATGTGTGTGCTGTTTTCTAAAGCATTAGGCTATGATGCGATCGTAGGTCTTGCCATTGTAAACCTGGGGGCAACTATTGGATTTACTGCTGGCTGGATGAATATGTATACCACAGGAGTTGCTCAAGGTATTGCGGGACTACCTTTGTTTTCTGGTATGCCATACCGACTAGTATGCCATGCAGTTGTATTAATAGTAGGAGTTTCATGCGTCCTGCTTTATGCAAGAAAAGTTAAGGCCAAGCCTGAAACAAGCAAAATGTACGGTGAGCCGGAGATAATTCAACTTGATATGCATGAGATGCCGGAATACAACACTCGTCATAAACTTGTTATAGTCACGTTGGTAATCGGTTTCGGTATTCTGATCTATGGAATTTTGAACGGATGGAGCACAACGAAAGAGATTTGTGCGTTGTTCCTTACAATGGGAATTATTTGCGGATTTATAGGTGGCCTGACCACGAATCAAATTGCCGAAGCTTTTTTTGACGGGGCAAGAGGTATTGTATTCGGAGCCCTTATTGTAGGTATTTGCAGAACCATAGTTGTTGTAATGAGCCAAGGACAAATAATA
>RZYP01000243.1 GCA_009930275.1 Negativicutes bacterium | reverse complement strand
CTGTACATTCGGATCTGCTCCGTGCTCCAGCATCTTCCTCACTGTTGCTGTATCTGTGCGTATATCATGGCATACATACATAAGTGCGGTCTTGCCGGAATTATCCTGTACGTTCGGATCTGCGCCCTGCTCCAGCATCTTCCTCACTGTTTTCGTGTCTCTGTTGTCTGCTGCTTTAATCATCTGTGCGTTAAGCTCTTCCTGCCTCATAGCCGTCACCTCCTATATGTCAAAATCCGGGGTGCACCCGTTGCTGCATGTCGAATCCTCTTCCTTTAAAGTATTCTGTTTTACTTCAACAGTTATTTTCTGCATCAGCTGATCATACTTTTTCGGATGTTGTTTTTTAAGTATCTTTCGGGCAGAAGGACAATTTTTATTACTGTAATCAAAATCTGTTCCTGCCCGAATAAGCAGTTCAATACATTCAATATTGCCGTTCCAGGCAGCTTCTATAAGAGCATTACAGCCGTCACAATCCAATATATTGGGATCAGCTCCACGCTCCAGCAGAAGCTTTATTATTTCAGGACTTCCACGCCAAGCAGCCTCTGTCAATGCCGCAGCGCCGTCGGTATCTTTTTTATTTGGGTCAGCACCTGCATTGAGCAATTCAGTCAATTTTTTAATATTGCCTTCCCTTGCTGCCTTAACCATTTGTCTTGCTGTCTTTTTCAACATGAATACGTCCCTGTCAACTATTTACATTTCCGGCTCCATACATGTTTCAGGTTCTTCTTCAAATCTCTGCTCTTTTAACCTGTCAAACTCCAGTATTATTTTTTTCGTTTCAGTCTGAAGTCTCTCGAGATCTTCGTCTTTTATGTCGTTAAACACTCTTCTCTTTAAATCATAGTAAATACGTCCCTCATCATCTGACAGCGACAATTTAAGATATCTGTTCTTTTGATTTTCTGTCATATATGGAACATGTTTATCTATCGTTGCCCTTACCTTCTTCAATATCCTAGCACTGTCCAGTATTTCAGGAACAGTTTCATCCATGGTCTTTGAAAGTATCCTGTACATGCTCTCCGCAAAAGGAGTCATGTCCAGATAACGGTAAAGGTCAGGGTCGTTGTTCCTGACGACAAAACATCCCTTTTCGTCGAAATCAAAATCACAGGCTTTCGTAATATTGTAAGTCACGTCTTCCAGGCCCTGGTTATATTCATACTTATTCTGTGAAATAATATCCGAAATCGGAAATATTACACCTCCGGGAACATAATCGTGAACGGCAAGCATATCGTGAAAACAGCACCTGGATATCCTTCCGTTGCCGTCCTCAAAGGGGTGAACAGCCACAAACGCGCCATGTATAACGGAACCCGCAACGACCGGATCTATACTTCTGTCATTGCCGAGAGCTGCATGCATCGATATCACTCCGGACATCAACCCATCCACATCTTCCGGTTTCGGGGGCACATAATCTATTGTAGGTACAGAGTCACCACTCTTCATTGACCCGACAAAGTTCTGGAGGTGCCTGTAGTCACCGGTATACTTCTCATTACTTACTATTCTTTTCTGCATATTTACAAGTGAATTTTTTGAAAAATTTTCTATCCCGTTCTTATTTTCCCTGAGAATATCTTCATATATCCTTATTCTTGCCGATGCTTTTTCCTCTCCCTCTACTTTAAACGACATCATTGACTCCTTCAAAAACATGAGGTTTTTAACATCGTCCAGGATATCGGGTTCAGTCTTCTTAAATACATCCAGCAGCTCACTGCCATAATTTCTTTCGGAAAGAAGGTCAAGTTCTCTGCTTCTTCGCACCATAGGACACATAATATCAAGATCTCCAAGAGCATTGTCGTAGATCCTGTACTTTTGGTTTATACGGTGTGCAGGCAGTGTATTTGTGCTGAGCGTATAATATACATTTGAAGACAGAAGTTTTTCATATTCTCTTTTGCCTTCTGCCATATTTTCCGAAGGTCTGAAATCAAGTTCCTGTCCGGTAAATTTTTCATACATATATCCGACTTTCCTGTTGACTGCATTTTCGGGGGCCCCATTCAGTACCTCTTCTATATCCATTTTATCCTCTCGCCCAAGCGAGCAAAAGACTTTTTTCAGGATATAGGGGTTAAATAACTCTCCGGCCACAGCGTACATAATATGCGCGGCAGTTCCCAACATATCGTATTCCTGATCAAAATAATTTCCGGGCCTTACAAGATTTATACGACGGTCGTTATTTTTATGATTATATTCATACATGTCTTTTGCTATTACATTACAGGCAATAGGACTCAATGTATCTATCCCGTACCTGCTGCAGAGCCACGAATAGCCAAGTGTACGGTATCCCTGCTGTTCGAGGAGCTCCGACAGACCAAGGGTGGTATAGTTCCCTCTTGTAATCATTTTAAACCTCCTGTTTTTGCCTCCTGTTTCACGGGGAAAATCACAAAAAAAATCTCCGGAGTCAAGAGAAAAATGTTGCAGAACTTGTGATAATGTTGCAAAGCTTGTGCTAAAACAGCCAAAAAACGACCCCAAA